>NZ_JBITFP010000001.1:77644-242283 GCF_044456245.1 Micromonospora sp. NPDC051006 | reverse complement strand
CGGCGGCGCGCCTCCGTCGCTTCGTGAGAACGGTCGCGGGCGGGGGCGCGCCCCCCCCCCCCCCCCCGCGGGGGGGGGCCCGGGCCCCCCCCCCGCCCCCGCCCCCCCCCCCCGGCGCGTCTGAGGTGTGGCAGGCTCGACCGCATGCGGCTGGAGAACGTCTGGTTGCGGTACCACCGGCGCGGGCCGTGGGTGCTGCGGGACGTGCGGGTACGGATCGGTCCGGGTGAGGTGGCGGTCGTGCTGGGCCGCAACGGGGTGGGCAAGTCGACGCTGCTCCAGGTGGCCGCCGGAGTGCTCCGGCCGGGCCGGGGCCGGGTGACCGAGCGCCCCGCCCGGGTGGGCTGGGTCCCGGAGCGCTTTCCGGCCGACCAGCCCTTCACCGTGGACCGCTACCTGACCGGAATGGCCCGGGTGGCCGGGCTGGGCCGCGCGGCGGCCGACAAGGCGGTGACGGCCTGGACCGACCGGCTCGGGTTGGCCGCGTTCCGCGCGGTCCGGCTGCCGGAGCTGTCCAAGGGCACAGCCCAGAAGGTCGGCCTGGCCCAGGCGATGCTGCGCCCACCCGGCCTGCTGGTGCTCGACGAGCCGTGGGAGGGCCTGGACGCCGCCACCCGCGAGCTGGTGCCCGAGCTCGTCGACGAGGTGCTGACCGCCGGCGGCTCGGTCCTGGTCAGCGACCATCGGGGCGAGACGGTCCGGCTGCCGGGCGCGCACCGGTGGATGGTCGCCGACGGCACGGTGACCGAGGAGGCGCCACCGGCGGACGAGACGCTCGCCGTGGTCGAGGTCGCGGTGCCCGCCGCGCGGGTCGCCGGCACCGTCGCCCGGCTGCGCGCCGAGGGCCACCAGGTGCTGCGGGTACGCCCCGACGCCCGGCCCGGCATCCCGCCGGAGCGGGCGGCGACCGGGGACACCGCCGATGTGGTGGTCGAGCCGGCCGCCGGGGAGGCGCGATGATCGCCCTGGTGCGGCTGCGGCTGGCCGGTTTGCTGCGCACCGGCCGGGCGCTCGCGCCGCTGCTCGCCGGCCTGGTCGCGCTCGGCACCCTCTACGGCGGCGGCCGGGCCCAGCCGGCCGAGGCGTACGGCGTCTCGGCGGTGGTGCTCTTTCCCGTGCTGGCCTGGCAGACCAAGATCCTGCTGGACGTCGAGCCGGACGTGCAGCGCCGGATGGCCCAGGTTGCGGTCGGTGTCGCCCGGGAACGGCTTGCCGGGCTGCTCGCCGCCACCCTGGCGGCGCTGGTCGCGGTGGCCGTCGCGCTGGTCTTCCCGTGGCTCGTCGGCGGGGTCACCGGTCCGGTCGAGCCGGGGGACCGGTCGGTGCCGGTCGGCGTCGCCCTGGGGCTGTGGGCGCACCTGCTGGCCGTACCCGCCGCGGTGGCCCTCGGGGCGCTGGCCAGCCGGGCGTCGGTCGGCAGTGCCGGGT
The DNA here is from genome assembly GCF_044456245.1 of Micromonospora sp. NPDC051006. Lineage (NCBI taxonomy): Bacteria > Bacillati > Actinomycetota > Actinomycetes > Micromonosporales > Micromonosporaceae > Micromonospora > Micromonospora sp. NPDC051006. The sequence continues at coordinate 240,855 of NZ_JBITFP010000001.1, read as the reverse complement.
ACGGCGTCGTGGTGCTCGCCCTCGGCGGCGTCGGCGCGGTGGTGCTCGGCCTCAGCGGCTCGGTGGCGCCCTGGCTGGCGCCGCCGATCATGGCCACCGCCCGGACCACCGCCGGCGACGCCGCCGCGCTCACCCTGCTCGGGCTGACCGCCTGGGCGCTGGCGTGGAGCAGCGCGGCGGCCGGCGGCTACCTGTGGCGGCGCCGGGCCCGGGGCTGACCGGATCGGGGGATCCGGGCGCCCGGCCGGTGTGGCCGGGAGCACAGGGGGCGATTTGGCGCTGGTGGCGAGGTCGCGTACTGTTCAACCGTCATCCGTGTTGTCATGGATGAGGAACCACCCAGAGACCGCTGGTCACCGTGCTCCGGCACGGTCGAAGGTCCCGCGACGACGGGCGACCCGCGTAGGGCGGCAAGCGTAACTCGGCAGGAAACATGGTCCGCCGACCGTGTCCACCCGCCGGCCCTCGCCCCGTGCGCCCTGCGCCGGGGCTTTTTCGTTGTCGCGTTTCCTGAGCTGCCGTCGAGAGCGACCGCTTCCGACGGCGACCAGCCTCGAGCAACGAGAGAGGAGGGACATGGCGGACAAGCCGATCCGGGCCGACAAGGCCACGGCCGTCGCTGAGCTGACCGAGAGCTTCCGCAGCGCGGGTGCCACCGTGCTGACCGAGTACCGCGGTCTGACGGTTTCCCAGCTCACCCAGCTCCGGCGCTCGCTCGGCAAGGAGACCACCTACACGGTCGCGAAGAACACGCTGGCCAAGCGTGCTGCGACGGACGCGGGTATCTCCGGCCTCGACGAGCTGTTCTCCGGTCCTACCGCGCTGACTTTCGTTTCGGGCGACGTCGTCGAGGCGGCGAAGGGGCTTCGCGACTTCGCGAAGGCCAACCCGAAGCTCGTCATCAAGGGCGGCGTCTTCGAGGGCAAGGCCATTTCCGCGGCCGAGGTCACGAAGCTCGCCGACCTGGAGTCCCGTGAGGTGCTGCTGGCCAAGCTGGCCGGCGCGATGAAGGGCAACCTGAGCAAGGCCGCGGCCCTGTTCCAGGCCCCGCTGTCGAAGACCGCCCGCCTGGCGGCGGCACTGCAGGACAAGCGCGAGAAGGAGGGCGCCGAGGTGGCCTGAGGCCTCCCGGCGTACCCAGTTCAGTCTTAGTAACTTACGTTGAAAGGACGCCAGACATGGCGAAGCTCAGCACCGACGAGCTGCTCGACGCGTTCAAGGAGATGACGCTGATCGAGCTCTCCGAGTTCGTGAAGCAGTTCGAGACCACCTTCGAGGTCACCGCTGCCGCCCCGGTCGCCGTGGCCGCCGCCGGTGGCGCCCCGGCCGCCGCCGAGGCGGAGCCGGAGAAGGACGAGTTCGACGTAATCCTCGACGCCGACGGTGGCAAGAAGATCCAGGTCATCAAGGTCGTGCGCGAGCTGACCGGCCTGGGCCTCAAGGAGGCCAAGGACCTGGTCGAGGCCGCTCCGAAGGCCGTCCTGGAGAAGGCCAACAAGGAGACCGCCGAGAAGGCCAAGGCCAAGCTCGAGGGCGAGGGCGCCAAGGTCACCCTCAAGTGACCTGAGCTCCACCTGCGCGTGTCCGGCTCAGTGAGCCGGAGCACACACCGCGTCGCGGCGGGCGGCGATCCGACACCGGATCGCCGCCCGTCGTGTTGGTGACCCCGGCGACACCGCGCGTGAGCAGGGCGTCCGGGACCTGGGGCCGGTACGGCGGCGGCGGACCGCGGTGCCGGGCCGGCGGGAAAGACGCCGCGACCCGGTGGCCGGCCCTTGACGCGGCCCCGGGCTGCCAGGCACGCTGACACCAGCAAGACCTTCCGCGCTTGCGACGGCCACCACGTGGGTAATGCGGCACCGGCACCATCGGCCGCAGCACCCAGGCGGCCCGGCAGGGCGTTGCGTTCCGAGCGGCCCGGTTGACCCGGTTTTCCGGCGTCCCGAGGCACGTTCCGCAATGACCTGCGGGGTGGGCTGGACAGCGGTTAGCCTCTCGGCTACACTGCTAGTTTGCGCTGCCTTCCGTCTTGACCCCTGCGCGGAAATGTCCGTTTGCGGATATTTCTGGTGGGGTCATTGGAGTGCACGCGTACCAGCCGTTCTGCAGCACCGGTCCTCGGAAGGACGCATCTTGGCAGCTTCCCGCCCTGCGAAGACCAGTCGTACGTCGAGCGCTTTCGCTCCCCGCCGAGTTTCATTCGGCAGGATCACCGAACACCTCGAGGTCCCCAACCTCCTTGCCATCCAGAACGAGTCCTTCGACTGGCTCGTCGGCAACGAGGCTTGGCAGGGCCGGTCGGCGGACGACCCGCACGCACGCTCGGGTCTCGCGGAGATCCTCGACGAGATCAGTCCCATTGAGGACTTCTCCGGCACCATGTCGCTTTCCTTCTCGGCTCCGCGCTTCGACGAGGTCAAGGCCTCGATCGAGGAGTGCAAGGAGAAGGACCTGACCTACTGTGCCCCGCTGTTCGTGACCGCGGAGTTCACCAACAACACCACTGGCGAGATCAAGAGCCAGACGGTGTTCATGGGTGACTTCCCGATGATGACGCCCAAGGGCACCTTCATCATCAACGGCACCGAGCGCGTGGTGGTCAGCCAGCTCGTCCGGTCCCCGGGCGTCTACTTCGACAAGCAGCCGGACAAGACCTCCGACCGCGACCTCTCCAGCGTCAAGGTCATCCCGAGCCGGGGTGCCTGGCTGGAGTTCGACATCGACAAGCGCGACACGGTCGGCGTCCGCATCGACCGCAAGCGTCGGCAGGCCGTCACGGTCCTGCTCAAGGCCATCGGATGGTCGGCCGAGCGCATCCGCGAGCGGTTCGGCTGGTCCGAGCTGATGATGACCACGCTCGAGAAGGACCACATCGCCGGCGCCGATGAGGCGCTGCTAGACATCTACCGCAAGCTGCGCCCTGGCGAGCCGCCGACGCGCGAGAACGCCCAGACCCTGCTCGACAACCTCTTCTTCAACCCGAAGCGGTACGACGTCGCCAAGGTCGGTCGTTACAAGTTCAACAAGAAGCTCGAGCTGGAAGTGCCGATCACCACCGGCACGCTGACCGAGGACGACATCGTCGCCACCGTGGAGTACCTCTGCCGGCTGCACGCCGGTGAGGAGGGCTACGAGGCCGACGACATCGACCACTTCGGCAACCGGCGCCTGCGTACCGTGGGCGAGCTGATCCAGAACCAGGTCCGGGTCGGCCTGTCCCGGATGGAGCGGGTCGTCCGCGAGCGGATGACCACGCAGGACGTCGAGGCGATCACGCCGCAGACCCTGATCAACATCCGCCCGGTGGTGGCGGCGATCAAGGAGTTCTTCGGTACGTCGCAGCTGTCCCAGTTCATGGACCAGACCAACCCGCTGGCGGGTCTGACCCACCGGCGCCGGCTGAGCGCGCTCGGCCCGGGTGGTCTGTCCCGGGAGCGGGCCGGCTTCGAGGTCCGCGACGTGCACCCGTCCCACTACGGCCGGATGTGCCCGATCGAGACGCCGGAAGGCCCGAACATCGGCCTGATCGGCGCGCTCTCCACCTTCGCCCGGGTCAACCCGTTCGGCTTCATCGAGACGCCGTACCGGAAGGTCGTCGAGGGTCGGGTCACCGACCAGATCGACTACCTGACCGCGGACGAGGAGGACCGGTTCGTCAAGGCCCAGGCCAACGCGCCGCTGAAGGCCGACGGCACGTTCGCCGAGGATCGCGTCCTGGTCCGCCGTAAGGGCGGCGAGACCGAGGACGTCGCGCCGGGCGCCGTGGACTACATGGACGTGTCGCCGCGGCAGATGACCTCGGTCGCCACCGCGATGATCCCGTTCCTCGAGCACGACGACGCCAACCGGGCGCTGATGGGCGCGAACATGCAGCGCCAGGCGGTGCCGCTGGTCAAGGCCGAGTCGCCGCTGGTCGGCACCGGCATGGAGTACCGGGCCGCCGTCGACGCCGGTGACGTGGTCGTCGCCGAGGTCGGCGGGGTCATCGAGGACCTCTGCGCCGACTACATCACCGTGCACCAGGACGACGGCCACCGCCGGACCTACCTGCTGCACAAGTTCCGCCGCTCCAACGCCGGCTCCTGCGTCAACCAGAAGCCGGTGGTCTTCGAGGGCGACCGCGTCGAGGCCGGTCAGGTCATCGCCGACGGTCCGTGCACCGACGAGGGCGAGATGGCACTCGGGCGCAACCTGCTCGTGGCCTTCATGACCTGGGAGGGGCACAACTACGAGGACGCGATCATCCTGTCGCAGCGCCTCGTGCAGCAGGACGTGCTCACCTCGATCCACATCGAGGAGCACGAGGTCGACGCCCGGGACACCAAGCTCGGTCCGGAGGAGATCACCCGCGACATCCCGAACGTCAGCGAGGAAATGCTCGCCGACCTCGACGAGCGCGGCATCATCCGGATCGGCGCCGAGGTCGTCCCCGGCGACATCCTGGTCGGCAAGGTCACGCCCAAGGGTGAGACCGAGCTGACCCCGGAGGAGCGGCTGCTCCGCGCGATCTTCGGCGAGAAGGCGCGCGAGGTCCGGGACACCTCGCTGAAGGTGCCGCACGGTGAGACCGGCACGGTCATCGGCGTGCGTACCTTCTCCCGCGAGGACGGCGACGAGCTGCCGCCGGGTGTCAACGAGCTGGTACGGGTCTACGTCGCCCAGAAGCGGAAGATCCAGGACGGCGACAAGCTCGCCGGCCGGCACGGCAACAAGGGCGTCATCTCCAAGATCCTTCCGATCGAGGACATGCCGTTCCTTGAGGACGGCACCCCGGTCGACATCGTGCTCAACCCGCTCGGCGTGCCGAGCCGGATGAACATCGGTCAGGTCCTGGAGACCCACCTCGGGTGGGTGGCCAAGACCGGCTGGAAGGTCGACGGCGAGGACACCGACTGGAAGCGTCAGCTCCACTCGATCGGCGCCAACGAGTCCGAGCCGGACACCAACGTGGCCACTCCGGTCTTCGACGGTGCCCGCGAGGCGGAGATCTCCGGTCTGCTCGCGTCGACCCTGCCCAACCGGGACGGCAACCAGCTGATCGGCTCCAGCGGCAAGGCGCAGCTGTTCGACGGTCGCTCCGGCGAGCCGCTGCCGGACCCGATCGCGGTCGGCTACATCTACATCCTGAAGCTCAACCACCTGGTCGACGACAAGATCCACGCTCGGTCGACCGGTCCGTACTCGATGATCACGCAGCAGCCGCTGGGTGGTAAGGCGCAGTTCGGTGGCCAGCGCTTCGGTGAGATGGAGTGCTGGGCGATGCAGGCGTACGGCGCCGCGTACGCCCTGCAGGAGCTGCTGACGATCAAGTCCGACGACGTTCTCGGCCGGGTGAAGGTCTACGAGGCCATCGTCAAGGGCGAGAACATCCCGGAGCCGGGCATCCCGGAGTCGTTCAAGGTGCTCCTCAAGGAGCTGCAGTCGCTGTGCCTCAATGTCGAGGTGCTTTCCAGCGACGGCGTGGCCCTGGAGATGCGCGAGACCGACGACGAGGTGTTCCGGGCCGCCGAGGAGCTGGGCATCGACCTGTCCCGGCGCGAGCCGAGCTCGGTCGAGGAAGTGTGACGTCGAGGTTCCGGGGGCGGGTCACCGCCCCCGGAACCCCGACCCCGATGAGCTGCTGGCGCACAAGCGACGTGTGAGGGATATATAACGTGCTCGACGTCAACTTTTTCGACGAGTTGCGAATTGGGCTGGCGACCGCCGACGACATCCGTCAGTGGTCGCACGGCGAGGTCAAGAAGCCGGAGACCATCAACTACCGCACCCTGAAGCCGGAGAAGGACGGGCTCTTCTGCGAGAAGATCTTCGGTCCGCAGCGGGACTGGGAGTGCTACTGCGGTAAGTACAAGCGGGTCCGGTTCAAGGGCATCATCTGCGAGCGCTGTGGCGTCGAGGTGACCCGCTCCAAGGTCCGCCGCGAGCGGATGGGCCACATCGAGCTGGCCGCTCCGGTCACCCACATCTGGTACTTCAAGGGCGTGCCGAGCCGGCTGGGCTACCTGCTGGACCTCGCCCCCAAGGACCTCGAGAAGATCATCTACTTCGCCTCGTACGTCGTGACGAGCGTGGACGCCGAGTCGCGTCACCGTGACCTCTCGACGATCGAGAACGAGATCCTGGCCGAGAAGCGGCAGGCCGAGAACAGCCGCGACTCGGAGATCGAGAAGCGGGCCGCCAAGCTCGAGGCCGACCTGGCCGAGCTGGAGGCCGAGGGTGCCAAGGCGGACGTCCGGCGCAAGGTCAAGGAGGGCGGAGAGCGCGAGATGCGCCAGATCCGCGACCGGGCCCAGCGCGAGATCGACCGCCTGGACGAGGTGCTGGACACCTTCCGCAAGCTCGAGCCGAAGCAGCTGGTCACCGACGAGCTGCTCTACCGCGAGCTGCGGGACCGGTTCGGCGAGTACTTCACCGGCAGCATGGGCGCCGAGGCGATCAAGGCCCTGGTCCAGAACATGGACCTCGACGCCGAGGCGGAGAGCCTTCGCGAGACCATCCGCTCCGGCAAGGGGCAGCGGAAGATCCGGGCGCTCAAGCGGCTCAAGGTCGTGGCGGCGTTCCTGAACACCCGCAACTCGCCGCTCGGCATGGTGCTCGACTGCGTGCCGGTCATCCCGCCGGACCTGCGTCCGATGGTGCAGCTGGACGGTGGCCGCTTCGCGACCTCCGACCTGAACGACCTGTACCGCCGGGTGATCAACCGGAACAACCGCCTCAAGCGGCTGATCGACCTCGGCGCGCCCGAGATCATCGTCAACAACGAGAAGCGGATGCTCCAGGAGGCCGTCGACGCGCTGTTCGACAACGGCCGCCGCGGCCGGCCGGTCACCGGTCCGGGTAACCGTCCGCTGAAGTCGCTCTCCGACATGCTCAAGGGCAAGCAGGGCCGGTTCCGGCAGAACCTGCTGGGCAAGCGCGTCGACTACTCCGGCCGTTCGGTCATCGTGGTCGGCCCGAAGCTCAAGCTGCACCAGTGCGGCCTGCCCAAGCAGATGGCGCTGGAGCTGTTCAAGCCGTTCGTGATGAAGCGGCTGGTCGATCTCAACCACGCACAGAACATCAAGTCCGCCAAGCGGATGGTCGAGCGGCAGCGTCCGGTCGTCTGGGACGTGCTGGAAGAGGTCATCGGCGAGCACCCGGTGCTGCTCAACCGGGCGCCGACCCTGCACCGCCTGGGCATCCAGGCCTTCGAGCCGCAGCTGGTCGAGGGCAAGGCGATCCAGATCCACCCGCTGGTCTGCACCGCGTTCAACGCCGACTTCGACGGTGACCAGATGGCGGTGCACGTGCCGCTCTCCGCCGAGGCCCAGGCCGAGGCGCGGATCCTGATGCTGTCGTCGAACAACATCCTCAAGCCGGCCGACGGCAAGCCGGTCACCATGCCCACCCAGGACATGGTCATCGGCCTCTACCACCTCACCCACCTCACCCCTGGTGGGAAGGGCGAGGGCCGGGCGTTCAGCTCGGACGCCGAGGCGCGGATGGCGTACGACAACGGCGAGCTGCACCTGCAGACCCCGGTGAAGATCCGGCTGCGGGACGTCGTCGGTGTCGACAACGGCGCCGGCGCGGAGCCGTGGACCGCCCCGGAGGGCTGGACCGAGGGCGACACGCTGACCGTGGAGACCACGCTCGGCCGGGTCCTGTTCAACGAGACGCTGCCCCCGGGCTACCGCTTCGTGAACTACGAGATCCGCAAGGGTCAGCTCTCCGCGATCGTCAACGACCTCGCCGAGCGCTTCCCGAAGGTGGCGCTCGCCGCCACCCTCGACGGGCTCAAGGAGGCCGGTTTCCACTGGGCCACCTGGTCCGGCGTGACGATCGGCATGGAGGACGTCATCGCGCCGCCGCGCAAGGCGGAGATCCTGGCTCGGTACGAGAAGGAAGCCGACCAGATCGACAAGCAGTACCAGCGTGGTCTGATGACCCCGGAGGAGCGTCGCGGCGAGCTCATCCAGATCTGGACCCGGGCGACCAACGAGGTCGCCAAGGAGATGGACACCGCGCTGCCGCAGGAGAACCCGCTGTGGAAGATGATCAACTCGGGTGCTCGCGGTAACCTGCTCCAGCTCCGGCAGATCGCGGCGATCCGTGGTCTGGTGGCCAACCCGAAGGGTGAGATCATCCCGCGGCCGATCAAGGCCAGCTACCGGGAGGGTCTCTCCGTGCTGGAGTACTTCATCTCCACGCACGGTGCCCGTAAGGGTCTCGCCGACACCGCGCTGCGTACCGCCGACTCGGGTTACCTGACCCGTCGTCTGGTGGACGTGTCGCAGGACGTCATCATCCGCGAGGAAGACTGCGGCACCGACCGGGCGATCCCGATGCAGATCGGCGAGCGGGTGGACGGCAAGCTGGTCGTGCACGAGCACGCCGAGACCAGCGTGCACGCCCGTACCCTGGCCGACGACATCAAGGGGCCGGACGGCACCGTCGTCGCCGAGCGGGGTCAGGACATCAACTCCATCGGGGTCGACAAGATCGTCGCCGCCGGGGTGGAGACGGTCCGGGTGCGCAGCGTGCTCACCTGCGAGTCGAAGCTGGGCGTCTGCGGTGCGTGCTACGGCCGCTCGCTGCCGACCGGCAAGACCGTGGACGTCGGCGAGGCGGTCGGCATCATCGCCGCCCAGTCGATCGGTGAGCCGGGTACCCAGCTGACGATGCGTACCTTCCACACCGGTGGTGTCGCGGGTGAGGACATCACCCAGGGTCTGCCGCGTGTCCAGGAAATCTTCGAGGCCCGGGTCCCGAAGGGTAAGGCGCCCATCGCCGACACCCCCGGCCGGATCCGGATCGAGGACGGCGAGCGCTCGCGGAAGATCATCGTGGTGCCGGACGACGGTAGCGACGAGATCGTCTACGACAAGATCTCCAAGCGGGTCCGGCTGCGGACCCACGACGGCGGTCACGTCGAGGTCGGCGAGAAGCTCACCGAGGGCACCATCGACCCGCACGAGCTGCTGCGCATCCTCGGTCCGCGCGCGGTCCAGGTCCACCTGACCCAGGAGGTCCAGGAGGTCTACCGCTCGCAGGGCGTGCTCATCCACGACAAGCACATCGAGATCATCATTCGCCAGATGCTCAAGCGGGTGACGGTCATCGACTCCGGCGCGACCGAGTTCCTGCCGGGTGTGCTGGTCGACCGGGCGCTGTTCGAGTCGGAGAACCGCCGACTCGTCTCGGAGGGCGGCGAGCCCGCCGCCGGTCGTCCGGTGCTGATGGGTATCACCAAGGCCTCGCTGGCCACCGACTCCTGGCTCTCGGCGGCCTCCTTCCAGGAGACCACCCGGGTGCTGACCGACGCTGCGATCAACTCGCGCAGCGACTCGCTGGTCGGCCTCAAGGAGAACGTGATCATCGGTAAGCTCATCCCGGCCGGTACCGGCATCAGCAAGTACCGCAACGTCCGGGTGGAGCCGACCGAGGAGGCGAAGGCCAAGGTCTACTCGATGACCGGCTACCCGGAGACCGACTACGGGTTCGGGCCGGCCAGCGGGCAGGCGGTTCCGCTGGACGACTTCGACTTCGGGTCGTACCGCTAAGCAGCACGAACGACGAGGCCCCCGGCACCTGCCGGGGGCCTCGTCGCGTCCGGACCGGTACGCGGCCGCCGCCCGGTTCGGCATGATGGGGGTATGACGACCGCTCCCGGGCAGGCACCCGTCGCGGAGCACGGGACGCGCCACCCGCTGGACCCCGACCCGGTCCGCGCGACGAAGGCCAGGGCCGTCTTCGCGCTCGGCCTGATCGCTGCGCTCACCGGCCTGTTCATCGGCGGACTGGTACCGGCCACGGTGGCGCTCCAGCTCGCCCGGCAGGCGCGTCGCGAGGCGTACGCCTCGGGGGGTTTCCTGACCGGCGCGGCCTGGCTGCGACGGGGGGAGCGACTCGCCTGGGCCGGGCTGGTGCTCGCCGCGGTCAGCCTGGTGGCCGTCGTGGTGATCGCGGTGGTCCGGCTGGCCGAAGCGCCGTTCGGGCACGACTATCCCGCGAACGTTGACTGATCGACGGGGGAGTGGCCCGCACCGGCTGCGGGCGTGTTCCCCGGCGGTAGCCTGGCCGGTGTCCGTCGCGTCGGTGGCGGCCCTGTCGAGGAGGAGAAGCCCGTGACGGAACCGGCGCGGCCCCCATCGGGTGACCCCACGCGCCCGTCCGACCTCCCGGACCCGGGCGCGTCCGGCCCCGCGGACTCCACGGACCGGACGGGCGAGCCGTCAGCCGGCTTCGCACCGTCGCCGTCGGGTGGCACACCGCCCGGCGGAGACACCTCACCGACGCCGGCAGCCGGCTGGGGTGCCCCCGGGTCGGCGCCGGGTGCCCCGGGATCGCCGGGCTGGGGCGCGCCACCGACAGCGGCCTACTGGGGTCCGCCGCCGGTGCCCGCCGGCTGGGGTCCGCCGACGGCGTGGGGTGCGCAGCACCCGCCCGGTTGGGGTACGGCCCCGGGCCCGACCGGCGGGGCCTCGCCGGTGCCGCCCGGCCCGGGCGCGCCGACGGCGTGGGATGCGCAGCAACCGCCCGGCTGGGGCACCGCATCGGGCCCTTCGGGCGGGGGACCGCTGGTGCCGGCCGGCCACGGCGCGGCGCACGGGCCCGTCCCCGCCGGCTGGGGCGCGCCACCCGCCTCGTCGCCGGGCCCGCAGCTGCCGCCGCCGCCCACGGACGCCCAGCGCCTCCCGCCGAAGCGAGTGGAGCCGGTGCCCGGCACCCCGTACGGCGTGGTGCACCTCGACGTGCCGCCGGTCACCTCCGGGCTGGCGGTGGGCGCGTTGGTGGTCGGCATCGTCTCGATCCTGGTCTCGGTGCTGGTCATCTGCTTCGGCGTGACCGGGTCCAGCTGGACCGGCGTCTGGGCTGCCGGCGCGTTCACCCTGCTCGGCTCGCTCACCGGGGCCGGCGCGATCGTGGCCGGCCTGCTCGCCATGCGGCAGATCCGCCGTCCGGCGCCGCCGCCGGCGGTGCGCTTCAGCGGCCGGGGACTGGCCGTGGCCGGGGTGAGCTGTGGCGGCGCCGGCCTGCTGCTCAGCCTGCTCGGCCTGGGCCTGGCCCTGCTCGTCTCCCTGGCCTGACAGCGCCGCCCCGGTTGGCGGCGGCGTCGCTCCGGTCGCCGGCGGCGTCGCTCCGGGGTGGCAGGCCAGGCTGATCGACTCAGGATCGCCGATATGGGGGTTTCCCGGGGTGCCGGACAGCCCCATATCGGTGACATGGAGTCGACCATGCCCGGGTCGGACACGGCGGCAGATGCGGGCACGCCGGGGATCGAGCCGTCGGGCGGTGACTCGTCTCACTCGCGGGTGCTGGCCGGGCCGACGGCGGTGACGCCGGGGTGCCCCGTGGCCGGTCGTGCGGATGGTGCGGGGGTCGCGCGGCCGGATTTGGTGCTGCCGGTGCCGCTGGGGTGGCACTGACCTCCCGGGGCCGACGGGCCGTACTCCGGCGAAGCCGGTACACTTGTATCCGTAGGTGCCCATCAGGGGTGCGCAGGCGGGACAGATCCCGACGGCCGCGGCGGCGTGGTTCGGCGGACCACTCCGTTTTGACCTGGGCGGCTGTGGTAGGTAACCTTTCCCCTTGTGCCCGGGCCTGCCCGGGCAACTCGTGCGTGCGCTGGAGCCGGTGATCCGGAGATCGAGCGACAGCACGACACAAGCCAAAGACCCGGCTCGGGGCGACCCGCGTGCCGGTGACAGACCCCGGTACGCGCGCGAGCGTCGGCACCGGGACCGTGAGCTGGGCGACACGCCCGACCGCGGGTGCCGGGACCTCCCTGCGGGGCCCTGGTCGGAATGTAGGAGAGCCGATCATCAGGTCGGCTTCGGCAGACGGCGCGGCCGCGACATCGCGGCCGAAGGGAGCGGAGAAACCCGGTGCCCACGATCCAGCAGCTGGTCCGAAAGGGCCGCCAGGCTAAGACGAGCAAGACCAAGACCCCGGCGCTGAAGGGTTCCCCTCAGCGGCGCGGCGTGTGCACCCGCGTGTACACCACCACCCCCAAGAAGCCGAACTCGGCGCTGCGCAAGGTCGCTCGTGTCAAGCTCAGCAGCCAGATCGAGGTGACCGCCTACATCCCGGGCGTGGGGCACAACCTGCAGGAGCACTCGATCGTGCTCGTCCGCGGTGGTCGTGTGAAGGACCTCCCCGGCGTGCGTTACAAGATCGTTCGCGGTTCGCTGGACACCCAGGGTGTCCGTAACCGCAAGCAGGCGCGCAGCCGTTACGGCGCGAAGAAGGAGAAGAGCTGACATGCCGCGTAAGGGACCCGCTCCGCGGAAGCCGCTGGTCGCTGACCCGGTGTACAACTCGCCGTTGGTCACCCAGCTGGTGAACAAGATCCTGATGCGCGGCAAGCGTCAGCTCGCCGAGCGCATCGTGTACGCCGCCCTGGAGGGCTGCCGCGAGAAGTCCGGCACCGACCCGGTCGTCACCCTGAAGCGGGCGATGGACAACGTCAAGCCGACGCTCGAGGTGCGCAGCCGCCGTGTCGGTGGCGCGACCTACCAGGTGCCGGTCGAGGTCCGTCCGGCCCGCGCGACCACCCTCGGTCTGCGCTGGCTGGTGACGTACTCCAAGGCCCGTCGCGAGAAGACCATGATCGAGCGGCTGATGAACGAGCTGCTGGACGCGAGCAACGGTCTGGGTGCCGCCGTCAAGCGGCGCGAGGACACGCACAAGATGGCCGAGTCCAACAAGGCCTTCGCGCACTACCGCTGGTAACACCCTGGTTCCGGCGCCGGACCGGCGCCGGAACCGCCACCAGTTGAGTCGAGACGACGATAAGTAGGGATTGAAGTGGCCGCCGCAGACGCGCTCGCCAACGTACGCAACATCGGCATCATGGCGCACATCGATGCCGGTAAGACCACGACCACCGAGCGGATCCTGTTCTACACCGGTATCACGTACAAGATCGGTGAGGTCCACGAGGGCGCTGCCGTCATGGACTGGATGGAGCAGGAGCAGGAGCGTGGCATCACCATCACCTCCGCTGCCACCAAGTGTGAGTGGAAGGGCCACACGATCCAGATCATCGACACGCCCGGTCACGTCGACTTCACGGTCGAGGTCGAGCGGTCGCTGCGGGTGCTGGACGGTGCGGTCGCGGTCTACGACGGCGTCGCCGGCGTGGAGCCGCAGACGGAGAACGTCTGGCGGCAGGCTGACAAGTACCACGTTCCCCGGATGTGCTTCGTCAACAAGCTCGACCGGACCGGTGCCGACTTCTTCCGCTGCGTGCAGATGATGATCGACCGGCTCAACGCCACCCCGCTGGTGCTCCAGATCCCGATCGGCCTCGAGGGCGACCACATCGGTGTCGTCGACCTGATCGGCATGCGCGCCCTCACCTGGCGCGGGGAGACCCAGAAGGGTGAGGACTACGCCATCGAGGAGATCCCGGCCGAGCTGGCCGACTCCGCGGCGGAGTGGCGCGAGAAGCTTATGGAGACCCTGGCCGACGTCGACGACGCGGTGATGGAGAAGTACCTGGAGGGCGAGGAGATCTCCGTTGAGGAGATCAAGGCCGCCATCCGGCGCGCCACCATCGCCAGCAAGGCCAACCCGGTGCTCTGCGGCTCGGCGTTCAAGAACAAGGGCGTGCAGCCCATGCTCGACGCCGTCGTCGACTTCCTGCCGTCGCCGCTGGACGTTCCGGCGATCGAGGGTACGGCCACCGACGGCGAGACCCCGATGCAGCGGAAGCCGTCCAAGTCGGAGCCCTTCTCCGGCCTGGCCTTCAAGATCCAGACCGACAAGCACCTTGGCAAGCTCACCTACGTCCGGGTCTACTCCGGCGTGGTCGAGACCGGCACCCAGGTGGTCAACTCCACCAAGGACCGCAAGGAGCGCATCGGCAAGATCTACCAGATGCACGCCAACAAGCGGGAAGAGCGCGGCTCGGCCCAGGCTGGCGACATCATCGCGGTGCAGGGTCTCAAGCAGACCACCACCGGTGACACGCTGTGCGACCCGGCGAACCCGGTCATCCTGGAGTCGATGACCTTCCCGGAGCCGGTCATCGAGGTCGCCATCGAGCCGAAGACCAAGGCCGACCAGGAGAAGCTCAGCACCGCCATCCAGCGGCTGGCCGAGGAGGACCCGACCTTCCGCGTCAAGCTGGACGAGGAGACCGGTCAGACGGTCATCTCCGGCATGGGTGAGCTGCACCTGGACATCCTGGTCGACCGGATGCGCCGCGAGTTCAACGTCGAGGCGAACATCGGTAAGCCGCAGGTGGCGTACCGCGAGACGATCCGCCGCAAGGTGGAGAAGATCGAGTACACCCACAAGAAGCAGACCGGTGGTTCCGGCCAGTACGCCCGCGTGATCGTGAGCGTCGAGCCGCTGCCGCTGGACAACGACTCGCCGACCTACGAGTTCGCCAACGCCGTCACCGGTGGTCGCATCCCGCGGGAGTTCATCCCGTCGGTGGACGCGGGCGCCCAGGACGCGATGCAGTACGGCATTCTCGCCGGCTTCCCGCTGGTGGGTGTCAAGCTGACGCTGCTGGACGGTCAGTACCACGAGGTCGACTCGTCGGAAATGGCATTCAAGATCGCCGGCTCGATGGTGATGAAGGAGGCGGCCCGCAAGGCCGACCCCGCGCTGCTCGAGCCGATGATGGCTGTTGAGGTCACCACTCCTGAGGAGAACATGGGTGACGTCATCGGCGACCTCAACTCCCGCCGCGGCATCATCCAGGCGATGGAGGAGCGCAGCGGCGCCCGCATCGTCCGGGCCCTGGTGCCGTTGTCGGAGATGTTCGGCTACGTCGGCGACCTGCGGTCGAAGACCCAGGGCCGGGCTAGCTACAGCATGCAGTTCGACTCCTACGCCGAGGTTCCGCAGAGCGTGGCGAAGGAGATCATCGCCAAGGCGACGGGTGAGTAATCACCTGAGCTGATGGTCCGTGGACGGTCGCGGGAGGGTCTTCCCGCCCGCGACCACCACGGTCGGGTTGTGTGAGACCGGGCCTGTAGGCTTCACCGCCGCAGAACCCACAAAGCTCTCCGGCCGCCAGGCCGGAAAGGCTGTCGACAGAGTCCTAAGCGCCGACCGGCGCGCCGGGCGTACGAACCAAGAAGTCCACAGGAGGACACCAGTGGCGAAGGCGAAGTTCGAGCGGACTAAGCCGCACGTCAACATCGGCACCATTGGTCACATCGACCACGGTAAGACGACGCTGACGGCGGCCATCACCAAGGTCCTGCACGACCAGTACCCGGACCTGAACCCGTACACGCCGTTCGACGAGATCGACAAGGCGCCGGAGGAGAAGGCCCGCGGCATCACGATCTCGATCGCGCACGTCGAGTACCAGACCGAGGCGCGGCACTACGCGCACGTCGACTGCCCCGGTCACGCTGACTACATCAAGAACATGATCACCGGTGCCGCGCAGATGGACGGCGCGATCCTGGTGGTGGCGGCGACCGACGGCCCGATGCCGCAGACCCGCGAGCACGTGCTGCTGGCCCGTCAGGTCGGTGTGCCGTACATCGTCGTGGCGCTCAACAAGAGCGACATGGTCGACGACGAGGAGCTCCTGGAGCTCGTCGAGCTCGAGGTCCGCGAGCTGCTCTCCTCGCAGGAGTACCCGGGTGACGACCTGCCGGTCGTCCGGGTCTCGGCGCTGAAGGCCCTCGAGGGTGACCCCGAGTGGACCGGCAAGCTCCTGGACCTGATGACCGCGGTCGACACCGCGATCCCGCAGCCGGAGCGCGAGACCGAGAAGCCGTTCCTGATGCCGATCGAGGACGTCTTCACGATCACCGGTCGTGGCACGGTCGTCACCGGTCGCGCGGAGCGCGGCATCCTCAAGCCGAACGAGGAGGTGGAGATCGTCGGTATCCGCGAGAAGTCGCAGAAGACGGTCTGCACCGGCATCGAGATGTTCCGCAAGCTGCTCGACGAGGCCCGCGCGGGCGAGAACGTCGGTCTGCTGCTGCGTGGCATCAAGCGCGAGGACGTCGAGCGCGGCATGGTGGTCGTCAAGCCGGGCACCACGACCCCGCACACGGAGTTCGAGGCGACCGTCTACATCCTCTCCAAGGAGGAGGGCGGCCGGCACACCCCGTTCTTCCAGAACTACCGTCCGCAGTTCTACTTCCGGACCACGGACGTCACCGGTGTCGTCACGCTCCCCGAGGGCACCGAGATGGTCATGCCGGGTGACAACACCACCATGACGGTGAAGCTGATCCAGCCCATCGCCATGGAGGAGAACCTCAAGTTCGCGATCCGCGAGGGTGGCCGCACCGTCGGCGCCGGGTTCGTCACCAAGATCATCAAGTGAGCTAGGTAACCCCGATTAGACCCGCCGCCGGTCGTGCGGCATACTAGTCAGGTTGCGTAACGGCAGTTCGTTGCCCGTGTTCGGCTTTGTCGAACCTCCGGGCGGCAGGACAGTCGAGCGTAGGGTGGTTGGCAGCCTCGCTGCCAACCACCCTCGCACGGCGTTCAGGTCGCGGTAGTGCGATCGGCGCCTTGACCCACCGCGTGGTCGGACCGCTCCGGAGCTCGGGGCGGAGCTTGGCCCGAGGGCGCGACACGCCCGACCGCGGGGGTCGGCGAAGTGGGCCTGTGCCAGCCGGCACAGGCGCCCGCAACACAGCGGCATCGAGAGAAGGAACAGAAGCCACCATGGCGGGACAGAAGATCCGCATCCGGCTCAAGGCCTATGACCACGAGGTCGTCGACTCCTCGGCTCGGAAGATCGTCGAGACGGTGACGCGTACCGGGGCGCAGGTCGCTGGCCCGGTGCCGCTGCCCACGGAGATCAACCGTTTCTGCGTCATCCGCTCGCCGCACAAGTACAAGGACTCGCGCGAGCACTTCGAGATGCGTACGCACAAGCGGCTGATCGACATCATCGACCCGACCCCCAAGACGGTCGACTCGCTCATGCGCCTCGACCTGCCGGCTGGCGTCGACATCGAGATCAAGCTGTAGGGACCGGACAAATGGACAGGCAAGTTAAGGGGATCCTGGGCGCAAAGCTCGGCATGACCCAGGTCTGGGACAACAACCGCGTTGTGCCCGTGACCGTGGTGGAGGCCGGCCCGTGCGTCATCAGCCAGATTCGTGACGCCAACAAGGACGGTTACTCGGCGGTCCAGCTGGCGTACGGCACGATCGACCCGCGCAAGGTGAAGAAGCCGATCAGCGGGCACTACGCCAAGGCGGACGTCGCGCCGCGCCGGCACATCGTGGAGCTGCGCACCAGCGACGCCGCCGACTACTCGCTCGGCCAGGAGGTCACGGTCGAGGAGTTCCCGGCGGGCGTCTCGATCGACGTGACCGGTCGCACCAAGGGCAAGGGTTACGCCGGCCCGATGAAGCGGCACGGCTTCCACGGTCTGCGCGCCAGCCACGGTGTCGAGCGCAAGCACCGCTCGCCCGGCTCGATCGGCGCCTGCGCCACCCCGGGTCGCGTCTTCAAGGGCACCCGGATGGCGGGCCGGATGGGTGGCGTGCGCTACACCGTCCAGAACCTGACCGTCCAGGCGGTCGACACCGAGAACAACCTCCTGCTCGTCCGTGGTGCCATCCCCGGCCCCAAGGGCGCGGTGGTTCTGGTCCGCACGGCGGCCAAGACCAAGGCGAAGAAGGGCGGTGTGGCCAAGTGACCACCGTTGACGTCCTCACCGTCGAAGGCACCAAGAGCGGCTCCGTCGAGCTGCCGGGCGACATCTTCGACGCGCAGGCCAACGTTGCGCTGATGCACCAGGTCGTGGTGGCCCAGCTCGCGGCGGCCCGACAGGGCACGCACAAGACCAAGACCCGCGGCGAGGTCGCCGGCGGCGGCAAGAAGCCGTACAAGCAGAAGGGCACCGGTCGCGCCCGGCAGGGCTCGATCCGCGCGCCGCAGTTCGCCGGCGGTGGCGTGGTGCACGGTCCCGTGCCGCGTGACTACAGCCAGCGGACCCCGAAGAAGATGAAGGCTGCCGCGCTGCGTGGCGCCCTCTCCGACCGGGCCCGCGCCGGGCAGGTGCACGTCGTCGAGGCGTTCGTCTCGGGCGAGAAGCCGTCGACCAAGGCGGCCCTGGCCACGCTGGCCAAGCTCACCGAGGCCCGTCGGGTCCTGGTCGTGCTGAGCAGCACTGACGAGCTGAACTGGGTGTCGCTGCGCAACGAGCCGCGGGTGCACCTGATCGAGTCCGGCCAGCTCAACACGTACGACGTGCTGGTGGCCGACGACGTGGTCTTCACCAAGGACGCCCTGGACGAGTTCCTGGGCGTGCCCGCCGAGACCACCGAGGAGGGTGGCAAGTGAGCACGATCGCCGACCCGCGCGACATCATCGTGGCGCCGGTCGTCTCGGAGAAGAGCTACAGCGAGCTGAACCGGAACTGGTACACCTTCCTGGTGCACCCGGACGCGAACAAGACCGAGATCAAGATCGCTATCCAGCAGATCTTCAACGTCCGCGTCCTGACGGTCAACACGCTCAACCGCCAGGGTAAGCGCAAGCGCACCAAGACCGGCTTCGGTCAGCGCAAGGCGACCAAGCGGGCGATCGTGAAGCTGGCTGACGGTGACCGTATCGAGGCCTTCGGCGGCCCGGTCAGCTGAGGGGTGTAGACAATGGCTATCCGTAAGTACAAGCCGACGACGCCGGGCCGGCGTGGCTCGAGCGTTGCCGACTTCGCCGAGATCACCCGGTCGACGCCCGAGAAGTCGCTGCTGGCTCCGCTGCCGAAGAAGGGCGGACGCAACGCCCACGGCCGGATCACCACGCGCCACCACGGTGGCGGCCACAAGCGGCAGTACCGTCTGATCGACTTCAAGCGGGTCGACAAGGACGGCGTGCCGGCCAAGGTCGCGCACATCGAGTACGACCCGAACCGCACCGCGCGGATCGCGCTGCTGCACTACGCCGACGGCGAGAAGCGGTACATCATCGCGCCGAAGGACCTGAAGCAGGGCGACGCCGTCGAGTCGGGCCCGAGCGCGGACATCAAGCCGGGTAACAACCTGCCGCTGCGCAACATCCCGGTCGGTACCACCATCCACAACGTGGAGCTGCGTCCGGGTGGCGGCGCCAAGCTGGCCCGCTCGGCCGGCGTCGGCATCCAGCTGCTCGGCCGCGAGGGCGCGTACGCGACCCTGCGTATGCCGTCCGGTGAGATCCGGCGGGTCGACGTGCGCTGCCGGGCCAGCATCGGCGAGATCGGCAACGCCGACCAGTCGAACATCAACTGGGGCAAGGCCGGCCGGATGCGGTGGAAGGGCAAGCGCCCGACCGTCCGTGGTGTCGCCATGAACCCGGTCGACCACCCGCACGGTGGTGGTGAGGGTAAGACCTCCGGCGGTCGCCACCCGGTCAACCCGCAGGGTAAGCCCGAGGGCCGCACCCGTCGTAAGGGCCAGCCGAGTGACCGGCTGATCGTCCGCCGCCGCTACGCCACGCGTAAGCGCGGCTGAGGGAGATAAGACATGCCTCGCAGCCTGAAGAAGGGCCCGTTCGTCGACGACCACCTGATCAAGAAGGTGGAGACGCAGAACGACAAGGGCACCAAGAACGTCATCAAGACCTGGTCGCGGCGCTCGACGATCATCCCTGAGATGCTCGGGCACACGATCGCCGTGCACGACGGCCGCAAGCACGTCCCGGTGTTCGTGACCGAGGCCATGGTCGGGCACAAGCTCGGCGAGTTCGCGCTGACCCGGACGTTCAAGGGTCACGAAAAGGACGACCGGAAGAGCCGTCGGCGCTGACGCCGCGGGCATACGGATAGAGGATCAAGGGGTTACAGCGATGCCAGGAAAGGGCGACGCTCCGGTGCTTCCGGGCGCGCGGGCGGTTGCGCGGCACGTGCGCATCTCGCCGATGAAGGCGCGCCGGGTGGTCAACCTCGTCCGCGGCCTGCCCGCGAAGGAGGCGCTCACGGTGCTGCAGTTCGCGCCGCAGGCTGCGAGCGAGCAGGTGTACAAGGTGCTCGCGAGCGCGATCGCCAACGCGGAGAACAACGAGCGGCTGGACCCCGACGCGCTGCTCGTCAGCGAGGCGTTCGTGGACGAGGGCCCGACCATGAAGCGGTTCCAGCCGCGGGCGCAGGGCCGGGCGTACCGGATCCGCAAGCGCACCTGCCACATCACCGTGGCGGTCGAGGCGGTCGCGCCGGCAGCGCCGAGGAAGGCCGCGGCGAAGAAGGCCGCCCCGGCGACGCAGGCCGCACCGGCCGAGACGGAGAGCAAGACGGAGGACGCCGAGTAATGGGTCAGAAGGTTCACCCCACTGGGTTCCGGCTCGGCATCTCGACCGACTGGAAGTCCCGCTGGTTCGCGGACAAGCTCTACAAGGACTACATCGGCGAGGATGTCAAGATCCGCCGGATGATGTCCAAGGGCCTCGAGCGCGCCGGCATTTCCAAGGTCGACATCGAGCGCACCCGCGACCGGGTCCGGGTCGACATCCACACCGCCCGGCCGGGCATCGTCATCGGCCGTAAGGGTGCGGAGGCCGACCGGATCCGCGGCGAGCTGGAGAAGCTCACCGGCAAGCAGGTGCAGCTGAACATCATCGAGGTGAAGAACCCCGAGTCGGACGCGCAGCTGGTCGCCCAGGGCGTGGCCGAGCAGCTGTCCAGCCGGGTCAGCTTCCGTCGGGCGATGCGCAAGGCGATGCAGTCGGCGATGAAGAACCCGGCCTGCAAGGGCATCCGGGTTCAGGTCTCGGGTCGCCTCGGCGGCGCCGAGATGAGCCGGACCGAGTTCTACCGCGAGGGCCGGGTTCCGCTGCACACGCTGCGGGCCAACATCGAGTACGGCTTCTTCGAGGCCCGTACCACCTTCGGCCGGATCGGCGTGAAGGTCTGGATCTACAAGGGCGATGCGGTTCCGGGCCGGGAGGCTCCGGCCGAGGCCGGTCCGTCCCGCCCGCGTCGTGGCGAGCGTGGCGACCGTCCCGAGCGTCCGCGCCGTGGCCGGTCGGGTTCGTCCGGCACGACGGCTGGTGGCACCGAGGCCGGCCGGGCTGCCGCGACCACCATCGCGCAGCAGGCCGAGACGCCGAGCGGCGAGCCGGTCGACAGCGCTGCTGTCGCCGCCACGGCTTCCGCTCCGGCAGAAACGCAGCAGGAGGGCTGACAGATGCTGATGCCGCGCAAGCCCCCGAAGGGCTTCCGCAAGCCGCACCACCCGGACCGCCACGGCGCGTCCAAGGGTGGTAACCGGGTGGTGTTCGGCGAGTTCGGGATCCAGGCTCTCGAGCCGGCGTACGTGACCAACCGCCAGATCGAGTCGGCGCGTATCGCGATGACCCGTCACATCAAGCGTGGTGGCAAGGTCTGGATCACGATCTTCCCGGACCAGGCCCTCACCAAGAAGCCCGCCGAGACCCGGATGGGTTCCGGTAAGGGCTCGCCCGAGTGGTGGGTCGCGAACGTGAAGCCGGGGCGGGTTCTCTTCGAGATGTCCTTCCCGAACGAGCAAATCGCGCGAGAGGCGATGCGTCGCGCGATCCACAAGCTCCCGATGAAGTGCCGCATTGTTACGCGCGAAGTGGGTGAATCCTGATGGCAGCGGGCGTTAAGGCGACCGAGCTGCGTGAGCTCTCCGAGGAGGAGCTGGTCACGAAGCTGCGGGAGGCCAAGGCGGAGCTGTTCAACCTCCGCGTGCAGGCCGCAACCGGGCAGCTGGACAACAACCGGCGGCTGCAGGTCATCCGTCGGGAGATCGCCCGGATCTACACGATCATGCGTGAGCGCGAGCTGGGGCTCTCTGCCGCGCCGACTGAGGTGACTGCATCATGACCGAGAACACCACCGCCGCCGCGCGTTCGCGCCGCAAGGTCCGTGAGGGCCTGGTGGTCAGCGACAAGATGGACAAGACCGTCGTCGTCGAGGTCGAGGACCGGGTCAAGCACGCGCTGTACGGCAAGATCATGCGCCGGACCAGCAAGCTCAAGGTGCACGACGAGCAGAACAGCGCCGGCACCGGCGACCGGGTCCTGATCATGGAGACCCGGCCGCTCTCCGCCACCAAGCGTTGGCGGGTCGTGGAGATCCTGGAAAAGGCCAAGTAGCGAAGGCTCGAGCTCGCCCGGCGTCGCGTCGGGCGCGGGTTCCGCCAGGCTCCGGCCGCTACGGCGGCCGGAGAACCGGCAGACATAGGAGATAGACGTGATTCAGCAGGAGTCGCGACTGCGCGTCGCCGACAACACGGGTGCCCGGGAGATCCTGTGCATCCGGGTTCTCGGTGGCTCCGGTCGGCGCTACGCGAGCATCGGCGACGTCATCGTGGCCACCGTCAAGGACGCGATCCCCGGTGCCGGTGTGAAGAAGGGCGACGTCGTCAAGGCCGTCGTTGTTCGCACCGCCAAGGAGAAGCGGCGGCCGGACGGCTCGTACATCCGCTTCGACGAGAACGCCGCCGTCATCATCAAGGACGGCGGGGACCCGCGCGGTACTCGTATCTTCGGCCCGGTCGGGCGGGAGCTGCGGGACAAGCGGTTCATGAAGATCATTTCCCTCGCGCCGGAGGTGTTGTGACCGTGAAGGTCAAGAAGGGCGACACGGTCGTCGTCATCGCCGGCAAGGACAAGGGTGCCAAGGGCAAGGTCATCGCGGCCTACCCGCGGCAGGACAAGGTCCTGGTCGAGGGCGTGAACCGGGTCAAGAAGCACACCCGCATCAGCACCACTCAGCGTGGCGCCAAGACCGGTGGCATCGTCACCCAGGAGGCTCCGATCCACGTCTCGAACGTGCAGGTCGTGGACTCCGACGGCAACCCGACCCGCGTCGGGTACCGGATCGACGAGAACGGCCAGAAGGTTCGTGTCGCGCGTAGCACCGGTAAGGACCTGTGATGACCACGGCTACCGAAACCACGACCATGCCGCGCCTCAAGGAGCGGTACCGCAACGAGATCGTGGCCAAGCTGCGCGAGCAGCACGACTACGCCAACCCGATGCAGGTGCCGCGGCTGGTCAAGATCGTCGTCAACATGGGTGTCGGCGAGGCCGCCCGTGACGCCAAGCTGATCGACGGCGCCGTCCGCGACCTGGCCACGATCACCGGCCAGAAGCCGCAGGTGCGGCGGGCGACCAAGTCCATCGCGCAGTTCAAGCTCCGCGAGGGCATGCCGATCGGCGCGAAGGTCACCCTCCGCGGCGACCGGATGTGGGAGTTCCTGGACCGGCTGCTCTCCATCGCGCTGCCGCGTATCCGTGACTTCCGCGGTCTGGACGGGCGCAAGCTCGACGGGCACGGCAACTACACGTTCGGTCTGACCGAGCAGTCGGTGTTCCACGAGATCGACCAGGACAAGATCGATCGCCAGCGGGGCATGGACATCACGGTGGTCACCACCGCCACGACCGACGACGAGGGCCGGGCGCTGCTCAAGCTCCTGGGCTTCCCGTTCAAGGAGAACTGAGATGGCCAAGAAGGCGCTGATCATCAAGGCGGCCGCGAAGCCGAAGTTCTCGGTTCGCGCGTACACCCGCTGCCAGCGGTGCGGGCGTCCGAAGGCGGTCTACCGCAAGTTCGGTCTCTGCCGGGTGTGCATCCGGGAGATGGCCCACCGCGGTGAGCTGCCCGGCGTGTCCAAGGCTTCCTGGTAATAGCCCGGCGCGCTCCGCGCGTCAGCTGCACTGTCTCTTCGCCGTAGGCCTGCGGGCGAACGCGGGAACCCCGGCGAGAAAGGTTGACGAAATCCATGACGATGACCGACCCGATCGCAGACATGCTCACGCGTCTGCGTAACGCCAACCAGGCGTATCACGACCGGGTGACGATGCCCTACTCCAAGATCAAGGCGAACATCGCCGAGGTCCTGAAGGCCGAGGGCTACATCGCCACCTGGTTGGTCGAGGAGCCCGAAGAGGGTGCCGTCGGCAAGCGACTGGTCGTCGAGCTGAAGTACGGCCAGAACCGCGAGCGGAGCCTGGCCGGCATCAAGCGCGTGTCCAAGCCCGGTCTCCGGGTGTACGCCAAGTCGGACGGGCTCCCCCGGGTGCTCGGTGGGCTGGGCGTGGCGATCATTTCGACGTCCCAGGGGCTGCTCACCGACCGGCAGGCCCGCAAGCGGAGCGTTGGCGGGGAAGTCCTCGCCTTCGTCTGGTAACGGGAGACAGGTAGAAATGTCGCGTATTGGACGTAAGTCGATCCCGGTACCAGCCGGCGTCGACATCACGATCGACGGGCAGACCGTCAAGGTCAAGGGCCCGAAGGGCGAGCTCTCGCACACCGTGGCCGAGCCGATCACCGTCGAGCGGAGCGAGGACGGTCAGCTGACCGTCAACCGCCCGAACGACGAGCGCAAGGCCAAGGAGCTGCACGGTCTCAGCCGTACCCTGGTCGCCAACATGATCGTCGGCGTCACCGAGGGCTACCGCAAGAGCCTGGAGATCGCCGGTACTGGTTACCGGGTCACCGCCAAGGGCAAGGATCTCGAGTTCGCGCTCGGCTTCTCCCACCCGGTGCTGGTGCCCGCGCCGGACGGCATCACCTTCACGGTGGAGCGGCCGACCCTGTTCCACGTTGCTGGCATCGACAAGCAGCAGGTCGGTGAGGTCGCCGCCAACATCCGGAAGATCCGCCCGCCGGAGCCCTACAAGGGCAAGGGCGTGAAGTACCAGGGCGAGGTCATCCGCCGCAAGGCTGGAAAGGCAGGTAAGAAGTGACCGCCACGCTGCTCAAGCGCCGCCGCGGCGTCGCCGCCAAGCGCGCCGTCGGGCGGGCGCGTCGGCACTTCCGGGTCCGCAAGAACGTCAGTGGTACGGCCGAGCGTCCGCGCCTGGTCGTCACCCGTTCGCTGCGGCACATGGTCGCCCAGATCGTCGACGACACCAAGGGTCACACCCTGGCGTCGGCGTCGACCCTGGACGCGTCGCTGCGCGGCGCCGAGGGCGACAAGAGCGCCCTTGCCGGCAAGGTGGGCGCCCTGCTCGCCGAGCGGGCCAAGGCCGCCGGTGTCTCCAAGGTCGTCTTCGACCGCGGTGGTAACCGGTACGCGGGGCGGGTCGCCGCGCTTGCCGATGCCGCCCGCGAAGCCGGGCTCGAGTTCTAACAACCCCGTCACGAGAGAGAAGGAAGGCTGCTGATGCCAGGTCAACAGCGCCGTGGCGGCGGGTCCGGTGGCAACGAGGGTGGTCGCCGCGACAACCGCCGTGAGGGCGGCCGCGGAAACGCGCCCGTCGAGAAGACCCCGCACCTTGAGCGGGTCGTCGCGATCAACCGCGTCGCCAAGGTCGTGAAGGGTGGTCGTCGCTTCAGCTTCACCGCCCTGGTGATCGTGGGCGACGGCGACGGCACGGTCGGCGTGGGCTACGGAAAGGCCAAGGAGGTGCCCGCGGCGATCGCCAAGGGCGTCGAGGAGGCCAAGAAGCACTTCTTCAAGGTGCCGCGGATCGGCCAGTCGATCCCGCACCCGGTGCAGGGCGAGGACGCCGCCGGCGTGGTGCTGCTCAAGCCGGCTTCCGCCGGTACGGGCGTCATCGCCGGTGGGCCGGTGCGTGCCGTGCTGGAGTGCGCGGGCATCCACGACGTGCTCTCCAAGAGCCTTGGTTCGTCGAACCCGATCAACATCGTGCACGCCACGGTGGCGGCGCTGAAGGGGCTCGAGTCCCCCGAGGCCGTCGCCGCGCGCCGTGGCCTGCCGGTGGAGGACGTCGCGCCGGCCGCCATGCTGGCGTCGCGGGCGGGGGTGGCTTCCTGATGGCTCGCCTGAAGGTCACCCAGCTCCGGTCCGAGATCGGGACCAAGCAGAACCAGCGTGACTCGCTGCGTTCGCTCGGTCTCAAGCGGATCAACGACGTGGTGGTCAAGGAGGACCGGCCCGAGATCCGCGGCATGATCTTCACTGTGAACCACCTCGTGAAGGTCGAGGAGGTCGAGTAATGACGATCAAGGTCCACCACCTGCGCCCGGCGCCGGGGTCCAAGACCGCGAAGACCCGCGTGGGTCGCGGTGAGGGCTCCAAGGGCAAGACCGCCGGTCGCGGTACCAAGGGTTCCAAGGCCCGGAAGAACATCTCGGCGGCGTTCGAGGGTGGGCAGATGCCCATCCACATGCGGCTGCCGAAGCTGAAGGGCTTCAAGAACAAGTTCAAGGTGACGTTCCAGGTTGTCAACCTGGACCGGCTCGCCGAGCTCTTCCCGAACGGCGGCCAGGTCGGCCCGCTGGAGCTGGTCGAGTCCGGCGCGGTCCGCAAGGGCCAGCCGGTGAAGGTTCTCGGCACCGGGGACCTCGGTGGAGTGACGCTCCAGGTGTCGGCGCACGCGTTCAGCGCGTCGGCCAAGGAGAAGATCACCGCCGCCGGTGGTTCCGTCACCGAGCTGTAAGGCGAACGACCCATGGCGCCCGTCCAGTTGGTCTCAACTGGCGGGCGCCATGGTCTACCTGGGACGTATGCGCCCGGTAACATCGGAAGCGGTTTATGTAGCCGGGCACATCTGCCCGGACGGGGATCGGACTGTTAGAGTCCCTTCCCAGCCATGGATATCGGGCACTCGCCCGGCACCCACCCCGATCCGCCAGGGACAACCGGCGGCCCGCCTCGCGCAGGAGGAAGAAGTTGCTGTCCGCCTTTCTCAGTGCGTTCCGTACGCCTGACCTGCGCAAGAAGCTGCTGTTCACAGTCGGCATCATCGCGGTCTACCGACTGGGCGCGACGCTTCCCAGCCCGGGTGTTTCGTACGGCAACGTGCAGAAGTGCCTCGACACACTCCAGGGCGACACCACCGGTGTGCTGAACCTGCTCAACCTGTTCTCCGGCGGGGCTCTGCTCCAGCTGTCGGTCTTCGCGCTGGGCATCATGCCCTACATCACCGCGTCGATCATCCTGCAGCTGTTGACCGTGGTGATCCCGCGGCTCGAGCAGCTCCGCAAGGAGGGCCAGTCCGGCCAGGCGAAGATCACCCAGTACACCCGCTACCTGACCCTCGGCCTCGGTGTCCTCCAGGCCTCGGCGTTCGTGGCGCTGGCCCGCTCCGGGCAGCTCTTCCAGAACCGCTGTGACCAGTTCCCGATCATTCCTGAGGGCACCGGCATCCCGGACTGGCTGACGCTGACCATCCTGGTCATGACGATGACCGCCGGTACCGGTGTGGTCATGTGGCTCGGCGAGCTGATCACCGACCGCGGCGTCGGCAACGGCATGTCGGTGCTGATCTTCACCTCGATCGCGGCCCGGCTGCCCGGCGAGGGCTGGCAGATCAAGAACACCCAGGGCTGGTGGAAGTTCTTCCTGGTCATCGCTCTGGTCCTGGTGGTCATCACCGCGGTCACCTTCATCGAGCAGGCGCAGCGCCGGATCCCGGTCCAGTACGCCAAGCGGATGATCGGCCGGCGGATGTACGGCGGTACCTCGACCTACATCCCGCTGAAGGTCAACCAGGCCGGTGTCATCCCGGTCATCTTCGGCTCGTCGCTGCTCTACCTGCCCCAGTTGGCGCTGCAGTTCTTCGACCAGACCAACCCGGGCAAGACCCAGGCCTGGATCCAGAACAACCTGGTCGCGCCGGACAGCCCGATCTACATCTCGGTCTACTTCCTGCTGATCATCTTCTTCACGTACTTCTACGTCTCGATCACGTTCAACCCGACCGAGGTCGCGGACAACATGAAGAAGTACGGCGGGTTCGTGCCGGGCATCCGCCCCGGCAAGCCGACGGCCGACTACCTGGACTTCATCCTCAGCCGCATCACCCTGCCGGGCGCGCTCTACCTGGGCATCGTCTCGATCCTGCCGAACTTCTTCTTCATCTGGCTGGACAACCAGCAGTACCAGAACTTCCCGTTCGGCGGCACCGCTGTGCTGATCATGGTCGGCGTCGGTCTGGAGACCGTCAAGCAGATCGAGAGCCAGTTGATGCAGCGGAACTACGAAGGGTTCCTGCGGTAGATGAGACTCGTTCTGGTTGGCCCGCCGGGCGCGGGCAAGGGCACGCAGGCCGAGTTCATCGCGGCGCACCTGGCGGTCCCGAAGATCTCGACCGGTGACATCTTCCGGTCGAACGTCTCCCAGGGCACCCCGCTCGGCGTCGAGGCCAAGCGCTACATGGACGCAGGCGAGCTGGTACCGGACGAGGTCACCATCAACATGGTCCGGGACCGGCTCGCCGAGCCGGACGCCAGCGAGGGCTTCCTGCTCGACGGCTTCCCGCGGACCACGCCGCAGGCCGCCGCGCTGGACAAGCTCCTCGCCGACCTGGGCACCGCGCTGGACGTCGTGCTCGAGCTGGTGGTCGACGACGACGAGGTGATCCGGCGGCTCTCCGGTCGGCGTACCTGCCGGGGCTGCGGCAAGATCTGGCACGTCGAGTTCGACGCCACCAGCCGGGAGGGCATCTGCGACCGGTGCGGGGCGGAGCTGTTCCAGCGCGACGACGACAAGCCGGAGACGATCGCCACCCGGCTCCGCGAGTACGCCGAGAAGACCGCGCCGCTGGTCGACTACTACGGCGCCCAGAACAAGCTGGTCGGGATCGACGCCACGGGCCCGGTGGAGGACGTCACCGTCCGCGCCATCGACGCCCTGCACTCGTACGGCGGCTGAGGTCCCGCCGGCCCACCGGCGGATAGAGTGCGAACAGCGGGGTACGCGCGACGTGCCCCGCTGTTCGGCAACGAAAGGTAACCGCTCCATGCGTCGTCCCCAGCTGGACATCCAGCTGAAGACCCCCGACCAGATCGAGAAGATGCGCGCCGCCGGTCTGGTGGTCGCCGACGCGCTGCGTCGGATGCGCGAGGCGGTGGCCCCGGGGGTCAGCACGGCCGACCTGGACGCGATCGCCGAGTCGACCATCCGCGAGGCGGGTGCCGTTCCCTCGTTCAAGGGCTACCACGGTTATCCGGCGTCGATCTGCTCGTCGGTCAACGAGCAGGTGGTGCATGCGATCCCCGCCGCCGAGCAGGTGCTCCGGGACGGCGACATGATCTCGATCGACTGTGGCGCGGTGCTCGACGGTTGGCACGGCGACGCGGCGATCACGGTCGCGGTCGGCGAGGTCGACCCGGGGCTGCTGAAGATGGCCGCGGTGGCCGAGGACGCGATGTGGGCGGGGATCGCCGCGGCAGCCCGCGGGGCGGCCAGTGGTCGGGGCCGGCTCACCGACATTTCCCACGCGGTCGAGGACGCGGTCCGCCGGGGCGGCCGTTACGGCATCGTCGACGGCTACGGCGGGCACGGCATCGGCACCGAGATGCACCAGGACCCGCACGTGCTCAACCACGGGCGGCCGGGCAAGGGCCCCCGCCTGGTGCCGGGCCTGGCCCTGGCGATCGAGCCGATGATCACGATGGGCTCGCCCCGCACGGTCGAGCTGTCCGACGGCTGGACGGTCGTGACCCGGGACGGGTCGATGGCCGTGCACGTCGAACACACCATGGCGCTGCTCCCGGACGGCGTCTGGGTGCTGACCGCCGCCGACGGCGGCCGGGCCCGCCTGGGCGACCTGGTGACGGCCCGCCAGACCGCCAACTCCCCAACCTCCTAACCCCATCCCCCCGCACCGGGGTCATCCGGCGCGTTCGACACGGTGATCAAGAGCTGTGCGTCATCCGGAGGCCGGATCGTGACGCGGATCTCTTGATCACCGGCGCTGGGTGCGGGCCGGGCGCCGGGTGGGCCGGGGCACTGGGCGCGGGGCGGGCGCTGGGGACGGCGGTGGGTGGTTTGGTGGTGGCATGCTTGCCCCCATGGAGGGGCGCGGGGGGATGCGGGCGGGGGACGCCGACCGCGAGGCGGTGGCCGAGCGGCTGCGGGTCGCGCTCAACGAGGGCCGGTTGGATCTGCACGAGTACGACGAGCGGTTGGGGCAGACCTACGCCGCCCGCACCTACGCGGAGCTGGACGCGCTGCTGACGGATCTGCCGCCGGTCGCGCCGCCGGCCGTGTCCCAGCTGGTGCAGTCGCCGCCCGCCGCTGTGGCGCCGGTCGAGCCGCCCACCGTCCGGCCGCCCACCGCCCGCTGGCTGGCCGAGGTCTGGATGCCGTACCTGCAGGTGGTCCCGATCGTGGTGGCTGTCTGGGCGGTCTCCTCCCTGTTCGCCCGGGAACTGCTCTACTTCTGGCCCGGCTGGGTGGCCGGGCCGTGGGGCGCGGTGTTGCTGGTGCGTACCTTCACCGGGCTCGCCGGGGGAGAGCCGCAGCGGTGGGCGTCCGAGCGGGAGCGCCGGCGCGAGCGGAAGCGGGCGAAGCGGGCGCGGCGGCGGGAGATCGACGCGACCGGTCCCGACGGGCGGCAGCACACGACCCGGGCGCGCCCGGAGCAGGACAGAAACCCGGGAGAGCCCGGCCCGGTCGGGTGATTGCCGGCTTTTGCCCGATTTGACGAATCCGCAGGTGGCCGGTTTGGCGGCGGCGCGGCGTCGGGCGTACACTTTCAGATCGGCGCACAGCGTCCACTCCGGCATGCCCATCCTGCGCTTCGATGGGGCTGGAGCCGCGGCTGGCGCGGGCTACCTGATCTTGACGGTCGGTGTCCGTGTAAGACGTTGTGAGCCGTCCGGAGCAACCGACGTCAGGACAGCGGAGGACATGCCGAAAAAAGACGGAGCCATTGAGATCGAGGGTCGGGTCATCGAGCCCCTGCCGAACGCCATGTTCCGGGTGGAGCTCGCGAACGGCCACAAGGTGTTGGCTCACATCAGCGGCAAGATGCGGCAGCACTACATCCGCATCCTGCCGGAGGACCGGGTCGTCGTCGAACTCTCGCCGTACGACCTGACCCGCGGGCGCATCGTCTACCGCTACAAGTAGTCCTGACGACGGCCGGGGCGTCCCGTGTCCGTCTTCGACGTCCGAGATCGCGCGTGGCGCGTCACCGGGCCTGATGGGAAGTAAGGCAACCGTGAAGGTCAAGCCGAGCGTCAAGAGGATCTGCAACAAGTGCCGGGTGATCCGCCGGCACGGCCGGGTCATGGTCATCTGCAGCGACCCGCGCCACAAGCAGCGCCAGGGCTGAGCCCCTCGGCCGGTCGGCACGTCGATCGGTGAGGACGGCCCGGGCGGCAGATCCGGAACACACAACACATGCTCGTCCCAGCCGCGAGCGGTACGCAGTGCGCGTACTCCTTCGTGGCTGACCCCCGGTCGGAGGCCGGGGCCCGCTCGGGCAGCGACCGACTCCCGGTCGACGGCGCGCACCGCGCCGGAGGCAGGAGGAGGCCGTGAGCGGGGTGGGACGGGTGCAGACCTCCGCCACAACATCACGAGGAGCACGCCCGCACATGGCACGTCTAGTCGGCGTCGACCTCCCCCGCGAAAAGCGGATGGAGATCGCGCTCACCTACATCTTCGGCGTCGGTCGTACCCGCGCCCTGGAGACGCTCGCTGCTACCGGCATCTCGCCGGACAAGCGCGCCCGGGACCTCACTGACGAAGAGCTGGTCCAGCTCCGCAATCACATCGAGGGCAACTACAAGGTTGAAGGCGACCTGCGCCGCGAGGTCGCCGCTGACATCCGCCGCAAGGTCGAGATCGGCTGCTACGCGGGTATCCGGCACCGCCGGGGCCTGCCCGTTCGTGGCCAGCGGACCAAGACCAACGCGCGGACCCGCAAGGGCCCGAAGCGGACCGTCGCCGGCAAGAAGAAGCCCGGCAAGAAGTAACTAGGAGCGCACAGACTTATGCCACCGAAGGCTCGTGCCGGAGCCGCCGTCAAGAAGGTCCGGCGCAAGGAACGCAAGAACGTCGCCCACGGGCAGGCGCACATCAAGAGCACCTTCAACAACACCATCGTGTCCATCACGGACCCGACCGGTGCGGTCATCTCCTGGGCCTCCGCCGGCCAGGTGGGCTTCAAGGGCTCCCGCAAGTCGACTCCGTTCGCCGCGCAGCTGGCCGCCGAGGCCGCCGCGCGTCGGGCCATGGAGCACGGCATGCGCAAGGTCGACGTGTTCGTCAAGGGCCCCGGCTCCGGCCGGGAGACCGCGATCCGTTCGCTGCAGGCCGTCGGGCTGGAGGTCGGCCAGATCGCCGACGTCACCCCGCAGCCGCACAACGGATGCCGTCCGCCGAAGCGTCGTCGGGTCTGAGAGGTAGAGAGAGATGGCTCGTTACACCGGTGCTGACTGCCGCCGTTGCCGGCGGGAGAAGATGAAGCTGTTCCTCAAGGGCAGCAAGTGCGATGGCCCGAAGTGCCCGTTCGAGTCCCGGCCGTTCCCGCCCGGGCAGCACGGCCGCGGCCGCACCAAGGAGACGGAGTACCTGCTCCAGCTCCGCGAGAAGCAGAAGGCCCGTCGTGTCTACGGCGTGCTGGAGAAGCAGTTCCGCGGTTACTACGAGGAGGCCGTGGGCAAGCAGGCGAAGACCGGTGAGGTCCTCCTGCAGATCCTCGAGTCGCGGCTGGACAACGTCGTTTACCGGGCTGGCTACGCGCACTCGCGCGACATGGCCCGCCAGTTGGTCAAGCACGGCCACTTCACGGTGAACGGCAAGAAGGTCGACATCCCGTCGTACCGCGTCAAGGAGCACGACATCATCGAGGTGCGGGGGAAGAGCAAGGAGCTGACCCCGTTCATCGTCGCGCAGGCCCAGGCGGGCTCGCGGGCGGTCCCGGCCTGGCTCGAGGCCATCCCCAGCCAGATGAAGATCCTGGTGCACTCGCTCCCGGCCCGGCAGGTCATCGACACGCAGGTCCAGGAGCAGCTGATCGTCGAGCTCTACTCCAAGTAAGAGCTCGTTGCGGTGGCCCGCCCCTCACCGGGCGGGCCACCGGAACAGTTTGTGTCGTGGGCGTCAAATAGCGGGCGTCCCGGAAGAGAAGAGAAGAAATGCTCATCAGCCAGCGACCGTCTCTCTCCGAAGAGTCGATCAACGAGACCCGCTCCCGGTTCACCATCGAGCCGCTGGAGCCCGGCTTCGGCTACACCCTGGGCAACTCGCTGCGGCGTACGCTGCTGTCGTCGATCCCGGGCGCCGCGGTCACCTCGATCAAGATCGACGGTGTGCTGCACGAGTTCACGACGATCCCCGGTGTCAAGGAGGACGTGGTCGAGCTCGTCATGAACATCAAGGAGCTCTGCGTCAGCTCCGAGCACGACGAGCCGGTCAGCATGTACCTGCGCAAGCAGGGCCCGGGCGACGTGACCGCCGGTGACATCCAGCCGCCGGCCGGCGTCTCGGTGCACAACCCGGACCTGAAGCTCGCCACCCTGAACGGCAAGGGCCGGCTCGACATGGAGCTGACCGTCGAGCGGGGTCGCGGCTACGTGACGGCGGCGCAGAACAAGCAGGCCGGCGCCGAGATCGGCCGGATCCCGGTCGACTCGATCTACTCGCCGGTGCTGAAGGTGACCTACCGCGTCGAGGCGACCCGGGTCGAGCAGCGCACCGACTTCGACCGGCTGATCATCGACGTCGAGACCAAGCCGTCGATGGGCCCGCGTACCGCGCTGGCCTCCGCCGGCTCGACGCTCGTGGAGCTGTTCGGGCTCGCCCGTGAGCTGGACGAGACCGCCGAGGGCATCGACATCGGGCCGTCCCCGCAGGACGCCCAGCTGGCGGCGGATCTGGCCCTGCCGATCGAGGAGCTGGACCTCACCGTCCGCTCCTACAACTGCCTCAAGCGCGAGGGCATCAACACCGTTGGTGAGCTCATCGGGCGTACGGAGGCCGACCTTCTCGACATTCGGAACTTCGGCCAGAAGTCGATCGACGAGGTCAAGATGAAGCTCGCCGGGATGGGTCTCGGGCTGAAGGACTCGGCTCCGAACTTCGACCCGGCGCACGTCGTGGACGCCTTCGGCGAGGCGGACTACGACACCGACGACTACCGCGAGACCGAGCAGCTCTAGTCCGCGCTGCCGCCACATCTGAGGAGCACCAAGCATGCCCACGCCCACCAAGGGCCCCCGCCTCGGCGGCAGCCCCGCGCACGAGCGGCTCATGCTGGCCAACCTGGCCACTGCGCTGTTCCAGCACGGCAAGATCAAGACCACCGAGACGAAGGCCCGGCGGCTGCGTCCGCTGGCCGAGCAGCTCATCACCAAGGCCAAGCGCGGCGACCTCGCGTCCCGTCGGCGGGTGCTGGGCGTCGTCAAGGACAAGGACGTGGTCTACGCCCTGTTCGACCAGATCGCGCCCCGGTACGCCACCCGCAACGGTGGTTACACCCGGATCGTGAAGACCGGTCCGCGCAAGGGCGACAACGCGCCGATGGCCGTCATCGAGCTGGTCGAGGAGCTTCAGGTCGCCGAGCCGAAGGCGAACAAGAAGACCGCCGCCCGCAAGGCCGCCCAGCAGGACAAGGTCGAGGCGCTCGCCCCGGCCGAGGAGACCCCGTCGTCGGCCCCGGCCGACCAGGACTCCGAGGCGCCGGTCTCGGCGTCCGGTGACACCGCCGCCGCCCGCGAGGACAGCGACGAGGCCGCCGAGGGCACCGAGAACAAGGCCTGATCGCAGGCAGCATCGTCGGGCCCGGCATCCCTTCCTGGGGTGCCGGGCCCGACGCCGTGAACGGGAGACACGACGTGGACGAGCGGATCCGGCTGCGACTGGACGTGGCGTACGACGGGACGGGCTTCTCCGGCTGGGCCGCCCAGCCGACCCGGCGTACGGTCGCCGGCGTGCTCGTCGAGACGCTCGACCTCGTGCTCGGTGCCGGCACGGCGACCGGCCTGACCGTGGCCGGCCGCACCGACGCCGGGGTGCACGCGACCGGGCAGGTGTGCCACCTCGACCTGCCCGGCGCGGTCTGGCGGGAGCGGGAGGGCACGCTGCTGCGCCGGCTGGCCCGGCTGCTCCCCACCGACGTACGGGTCCGGGCGATGACCGAGGTGCCCGCCGAGTTCGACGCCCGGTTCTCGGCCACCTTCCGCCGCTACGAGTACCGGGTGACCGACGCCCCGTACGGCGCCGAGCCGTTGCGCCGGCACGAGATCCTGGCCTGGCCGAAACGGCTCGACGTCGACGCGCTGAACGCCGCGGCGGCCGGCCTGGTGGGGGAGCACGACTTCGCCGCGTACTGCCGGCGCAAGGAGAACGCGACGACGCTGCGCGAGGTGACCCGGCTCGACTGGCGGCGCGGGCCGGACGGCGTGCTGGTCGCCACCGTGCAGGCGGACGCGTTCTGCCAGGCGATGGTGCGCAGCCTGGTCGGCGCCATGCTGGTCGCCGGAGACGGCCGCCGACCGGTCGACTGGCCGGCCGGCCTGCTCGACCGGCGGGAGCGGTCCAGCGAGGTGACCGTCGCGCCGGCGCACGGGCTGACCCTGGTGGCGGTCGGCTACCCGGACGATCCCGCCGAGTACGCCCGCCGGGCCGACCTCACCCGCCGGCTGCGGGTCCCGGCCGAGTCCTGAGAGCCGGCCCGTTCGGCAGGACGAGCAGCGGGTGCGTGACCCGAGGGCCGCGCACCCGCTGACGTCTCGCCCGCCGGCTCAGTCGCCGGGCAGCTCGTCGGCACCCTCCTGGCCGCCCGTGCTGTCCGAGGAGCCGCCCGTGCTGTCCGAGGAGCCGCCCGTGCTGTGCGACGGGCTTGCGGGGCTGCTGGAGGGGCTTGCGGTGGGTTGGCTCGCGGTGCCACCGTCGGCGCGTCGCTCCAACACGCCCCGGTTGAGGTGCAGCTCGATCATGTCGAAGAGGATCTCGCGGACGGCGGTGTCGCCGGACCGGATCGTCTCGCCGTCGGCGCGGGCCACCAGGGCGTACGCCAGGTAGTGACCGCGGACCTGCCAGCCGACCCGGGCCGGGGCGGTGGTGAGGGCCTTGGTGTCGTCGTCGACCGCCATGCCACGGAAGCGACCCTGTCGCTCGTCGAGCAGCTCCCGGATCCGGTCCCGCGCCCGCTCCGCGCTGGCCCGGTCGGTCAGGTTGAACAGCCCGGTGGTCACCAGGAACTCGCCGCCGGGCGAGCGGAGCGTGGCCCGGACGACCTGGCTGCAGCCGAGCCGGACCAGCAGGTCGGCCACCTCGTCGGTGGCCGCGACCGCGCAACTGCCGCTGGAGTGCGTCTTGAGCACCGGGTAGGCCGGCTCGCCGTCGGTGACCACCAGCTCCTTGCCGGCGAAGACCTCCTTGGCGGTCAGCGGCGCCTGGTCGGTGTCCCGGGAGTCGAGGTGGTCCTTTTCGGGCTCCGGCGAGGCGTTGGCCCCGGCCTGCTGGCTCGGGGTGTTCTGCGGCTCCGGTGTGCGGTCGACGAGCAGGGCGGCGGCGCCGAGCCCGCAGAGCGCGAGCAGCACGAGCACGGCTGCGCCGCCGATCAGGACCTGCCAGAGTCGGCCGCCGCCCCCGCCGCTGCGGGCCCGCTCGGGGGCCGGCGGCTCGACCGGCGGCGGTGCGGTGTAGGCCTCCGGGCGGGGCGGTGCCACCGGGGGCTCGTGGCGGACCGGCGCCGGTTCGGACGCGGGCAGCGCGAGCCGGTTCGTCCGGGGCAGCGACGGGGTGGGGAAGCGGGACGGGGAGGGCCCGGCCGGCGGAGGCGGACCGGCGCCGAGCGGGGACAGGTCGGACCCGGGCTCCGGGTACTCCACGAAATCGTCCTCATCGGACTCGTACCGATACACCATGTCGCCCAGAGTAGGAGCGGTTGTCCCTTTAGGTGGTAATAATGGGAAATTGTGGCTCGGGTCGTGGTGAAGCATGCTCGCCGCGGTCGCGCCGTCGGCGGTCCGGGCCATTGCGGGTCGGCCACCCGGCCGGTGCGAGAATTGTCAACGTGACCGGCGACCACTACTTCACCGCTGAACCCACGACCGCCGCCCGCACCCGCGAGGTCGAGTTCACCGTCGCCGACCGCGACTACACGCTCGCCTCGGCCAGCGGGGTCTTCTCCGCGGTCCGGCTCGATCCGGGCACCGCCGTGCTGCTGCGCAAGGCCGAGCTGCCCAGCCCCGACACCGCCGGCGACCTGCTCGACCTCGGCTGCGGCTTCGGGCCGATCAGCTGCGTGCTCGCCACCACCGCGCCCGCGGCCACCGTCTGGGCGGTCGACGTCAACGAGCGGGCCCGCGAACTGACCGCCGCCAACGCGGAGCGGATCGGCGCCGCGGACCGGGTCCGGGTGCGCGCCCCCGACGAGGTGCCGGCGCAGCTCCGGTTCGCCCAGCTCTGGTCGAACCCGCCGATCCGGATCGGCAAGGACGAGCTGCACGAGCTGCTGCTGCGCTGGCTGCCCCGGCTCGCCGACGACGGGGTCGCCTGGCTGGTGGTCGCCCGCCATCTCGGCGGCGACTCGCTGCACCGCTGGCTGGTCGAGCAGGGCTGGCAGGTGGAGCGGCAGGCCAGCCAGAAGGGCTACCGCGTGCTCCGCGTCACCCGGTAATTGGATGTACCGCCCCCACCGGGCTGAGGCAGGATCCCGGCGTGGGATACGTGGACGTGGCAGCGGTAGGGCACATCCTCCCCGACGGCCGGGAGCTCTTCGCTGACGTGTCGTTCCGGGTCGGCGAGGGCGCGAAGGTGGCGCTGGTTGGGCCGAACGGCGCGGGCAAGACAACCCTGCTCCGGATGGTCTCCGGCGACCTGCCGGTGAAGGCCGGCGCCGTCGCCCGGGCCGGTGGGCTCGGCGTGATGCGGCAGTTCATCGGCATGATCGGGGACGAGTCCACGCTCGCCGACCTGGCCCTCTCCCTCGCCCCGCCGGTGCTGCGCGAGGCCGGCCGCCGGCTCGCCGACACCGAGGCGGCCATGCGGGCGGCCGAGGCGTACGGCAAGTACGGCACCGCCGCCGGCAAGGCGCAGCTGGCGTACGCGGACGCGCTGGCCGCCTGGGGTGAGGCCGGCGGCTACGACGCCGAGGTGCTCTTCGACACCGTCACCACCATCGTGCTCGACCTGCCCTGGGAGACCGCCCGGGAGCGCCCGGTGCGGACCCTCTCCGGTGGGCAGCAGAAGCGCTTCGCGCTCGAGCTGCTGCTTCGCGGCCCCGACGAGGTCCTGCTCCTCGACGAGCCGGACAACTTCCTCGACGTCCCGGGCAAGCGGTGGCTGGAGGGGCGGCTGGCGGAGTCGGCGAAGTCGGTGCTCTACGTCTCACACGACCGGGAGCTGCTGGCCCGTACCGCCGACCGGGTGGTCGCCGTCGAGGGTGGTAGCGCGTGGGTGCACCCGGGCGGCTTCGCCAGCTGGCACGAGGCGCGGGTGGCCCGGCACGCCCGCCTGGACGAGCTGCGCCGACGCTGGGACGAGGAGCACCAGAAGCTGCGCGAGCTGATGCTGATGTACAAGCAGAAGGCCGCGTACAACGACGGGATGGCGTCGCGCTACCAGGCGGCACAGACCCGGCTGCGCAAGTTCGAGGAGGCCGGGCCGCCGCCCGTACCGCCGAAGGACCAGGACATCCGGATGCGGCTGACCGGCGGGCGGACCGGCAAGCGCGCGGTCGTCTGCGAGCAGCTGGAGCTCGACGGCCTGACCTACCCCTTCGACCTGGAGATCTGGTACGGCGACCGGGTCGCCGTACTCGGCGCGAACGGCACCGGCAAGTCGCACTTCCTGCGGCTGCTGGCCCGCGGTGGCACCGACCCGGATCCCGCGAACGGCCCGGTCGACAGCGGGCCCGTGCTGGCGCCGGTGGCGCACGACGGGATGGTCCGGCTCGGCGCCCGGGTGCGCCCCGGGCACTTCTCGCAGACCCACGACCGCCCCGAGCTGATGGCGAAGACCCTGGTCGAGGTGCTCTGGCGGGGCGACGACCACCGGGCCGGCATGGACCGGCACGGGGCCATGGCGGCGCTCAGCCGGTACGAGCTGGCCGGGCAGGGTGACCAGCGGTTCGGCACCCTCTCCGGCGGCCAGCAGGCGCGGTTCCTGGTGCTGCTGCTGGAACTATCCGGAGCCACGCTGCTGCTGCTCGACGAGCCCACCGACAACCTCGACCTGGCCAGCGCCGAGGCCCTGGAGGCCGGCCTCACCGCGTTCGAGGGGACGGTGATCGCGGTGACCCACGACCGCTGGTTCACCCGCACCTTCGACCGCTTCGTGCTGTTCCGCTCGGACGGCGAGGTGGTGGAGACCGACGAGCCGGTGTGGGACGTGGGGTGAGGTGGTCCACGGGCAGCACCCAGCCGGACGGGCATAGGGTTGATCTCGTGACTGAGATGACGTACCGCCGGCTGGGCGACTCGGGGCTCGTGGTGTCCGTGGTCGGTATCGGCTGCAACAACTTCGGCCGCAAGCTCGACTTCGACGGCACCCGGGCGGTGGTGGACGCCGCGCTCGACGCCGGCATCAACTTCTTCGACACCGCTGACATCTACGGGGAGCCGCAGGGCAGCTCGGAGGAGCTGCTCGGCGCGGCGCTCAAGGGTCGCCGGGACGACGTGGTGGTGGCCACCAAGTTCGGCATGGACATGCACGGTTTGAACGGGCCGGACTTCGGTGCCCGGGGGGCCCGGCGCTACATCGCGCGGGCCGTCGAGGCGTCGCTGCGCCGGCTCGGCACCGATCACATCGACCTCTACCAGATGCACGAGCCGGACCCGGACACCCCGATCGACGAGACCCTCGCCGCACTGGACGACCTGGTCCGCGCCGGCAAGGTCCGCTACCTGGGCAACTCCAACTTCGCCGGCTGGCAGATCGCGGACGCCGACTGGGTGGCCTCGTCGAACGGGCGGTCCCGCTTCATCAGCGCGCAGAACCACTACAGCTTCCTGGAGCGGTCGGTGGAGACCGAGGTCGTGCCGGCCTGCGAGCGGTTCGGCCTCGGGCTGCTGCCGTTCTTTCCGCTGGCCAACGGGCTGCTCACCGGCAAGTACAAGCGCGACGAGCAGCCGCCCGTGGGCAGCCGGCTCTCCGGCGGCGGTCGGTACGCCGAGCGGTTCGCCGCGGCGGACTGGGACACCATCGAGGCGATCGGCCGGTACGCGGACGAGCGTGGGCTCACCATGCTCCAGGTGGCGATCGGCGGGCTGGCCGCCCAGCCGGCGGTGACCTCGGTCATCGCCGGCGCCACCACCCCCGAGCAGGTGCTCGCCAACGCCAGCGCGGGCAGCTGGCAGCCCACCGACGAGGACCTGGCGGCGCTGCGCGCCATCCTCTGACCGTTTCGGCGCCGGCGGCCCGGCTCGCCCGAAGAGTGCCACCGGTACGGCCGAGCGTGGCATACGAGCGTGATACCGCAGCGGCATATTTATGCCGCTGCGGTATCACGCTCACCGGGAGTTGGCGCGCGTCGTCGAAGCCGGCCTGCGGCCCTCGCGCCGGGTGATTCAGCCTGCGTCGGAGCGCCGGCGGGTGTGCAGCATCGGCACCGCCACCGCCAGGGCGGCGAGCACCAGGACGGCCAGCCCGACCGGCCACCACCAGGCGCCCCCCGCATCCGCGGTGGCACGGGCGTCGGCCGCCGGCGCGGTCGCCGCGACCGGCGCCGCAGCCGGCGCGGCCGACTGGGCGGGCCGGGCCTGCACCTGAGCGCTCGCCGTGCTCTTGTTCGGCGGCGGGGCGCTCACCGTCACCTTCCAGGTGCCCGGGGAGAGCAGCGGTCCGCTGCTGTAGAAGCCCTGCCCCTCGGGCGCCGGCTCCAACTGCACCGGGCCGACCCGTTGACCGTCCGGGCCGGTGCCGGTGAGCGTCAACAGCACCGGCTTCTCCAGCCGGTGCCCGTCGGCGTGGACGGCCTGCACGGTCACTCCGCCCGCCCCGTCGCCGGCCACGGTCAGCTTGAGTTTCCCGGTGTGTGCCGCGGCCGGGGCCGCCGAGAGCAGGGCCAGGACCAGTCCGACGAGCAGGGCGGCGAACGCCTTGTGGGTACGCGTCACGGACGTCTCCTCACTGGGAAAGAGGGAGGCCCCTCCTCGACGCCGGAGCGTCGAGGAGGGGCCTCGTCGGATCAGAGCCGGCGGCCCGGAGCGAGCCGGGTGGCATCGCCACCCAGCCGCCCGGCACCGTCGACGGACTCGCCGTCGTTCGCCTTCACCCCGGCCTTGCTGGCCGCGCCGCCGAGCCGGACGATCATGGCATCGGCGTCCCGGACCAGCACGTCCCGGATCTCGGCCTCCGGCACCAGGGTGGCGCCGGCGGCGAGGGTCCGGAACTCGGTCAGCTGCTTGACCGCCTTCTTGTCGTTGCCGGCCGCCTCGGCCTTACGCGCGGCGTCGAGCTTCGCGGTCAGCTGCTTGTGGGCATTGGCCGAGAGCCGCCCCGTCGCCTTGAACCGGTCCAGCAGGTTCTGCATGTCCCGGAACGAGGTGGTGACGAAGAACCGGACCTCCGAGGTGGTCTGGTTGCCCGCCTTGTCGGTCGCGGTGACGGTCAGCTCGTGCAGGCCGAGCGGCAGCTCGTACATGGCCTGCAGGGTGCCGCTGACGTACGGCCGGCCGTCCAGCTCGCCGACCACGCTCGCGATGCCCGAGGTCGGGTCGACCGCCTGCCAGGACACCCGGACGTCCTGGCTGTCACCGTAGAGCTGGCCGTCGGCGATCCCGGACACCAGCAGCGTCGGCTTGGTGCCGTCGATCCGGAGCACCGCCGACTTGAGCGTCTCGGCGTTGCCGGCCTTGTCGACGGCCCGGAAGAGCAGCTCGTGATCCCCGTCACCGGTGACCTCGATCGGCGCCGAGTACGGCGTCCACGCGCCACCGTCCAGCGACCACTCCACCGACTTGACGCCGGAGCCGGCATCGGTCGAGGTCAACACGACCGGGATGGTCCCGTCGTGCCAGCCGGCGTCGTTCGCGGGAGCGAAGGACGCCGAGGTGACCGGCGCGGTGGTGTCGATCTTGAAGCTGACGGTCTTCGTCGACTCCACGTTGCCCGCCTGGTCCGTCGAGCGGAACCGCAGCTCGTGCTCGCCGTCCCCGGTGACCGCCACCGGCGCGGTGTAGTCCGTCCAGGCGGTCGCCCCGTCCAGCTGGTACTGCGTGCCGGCCAGGCCGCTGCCACCCGCCTCGTCGGCGGCGGTCAGGGTGACCGTCACCGGCCCGGTGTGCCAACCCTCGGTCGGGGTGCCGGAGACCGCCGCGGTGGTCACCGGAGCCGTCTCGTCGGCCGTCTCGGTGCTGAGCCGGAAGTAGTCGAACCCGGCGGTCTTCGAGGCGGTCTGGTTGGCGCCGAGGGTGAAGAGCCCGACCTTGGGGGTGGCACCGACCGCGCTGTTGGTGAGCGTGGTCAACGCCGTCCAGGTCGTCCCGTCGGCCGAGTACGACGCGGTGAAAGTGTCACCGCTGCGGGCCAGTCGCAGGTACCACACCGAACCGGTCAGGTTGGCGGCCTCCGGCTGCGGGTTCTGCACCGCCCCGCCGATCTCGCTGCGAAACTCGATCCGCCGCGTCACCGGCTGGCCGGCCTGGTTGTCCGCGATGTAGTCGAACTTCAGGTAGTTGTCGTCGTCCGCGTGCACGATCAGACCGGCCTGCTGGTACTGCTCGTTCAGCAGGCTGCCGTCGACCTTCGTCTCCAGGGTCCAGTCGCCGGCCGGCGCGGTCTGCAGGATGAAGTTCTCCGGCCCGGTGTTGTCGGTGCCGTAGATGTCACCGTTCGGCACGTCGACCCGCAGCGCGCCACCGGTCACCCGGTAACCCGTCGGGTCCTCCCGCAGGATCGCGTCCCACCGGCACTTGTCCAGCGTGTCGCCGGTGAACTCGTCCGACGGGTCGACCGGCCCGGCCGGCTCGTCCGGCGAGACCTGGAACCAGTCGAACGCCGCCTCGACCACCGGCGCGTCGGTGCCGCCGTTGAGCGCGAAGAGGCCGATCCGCGGGTTGGTGATGCCGGCGAGCGCGGCCGACCGGCCGACCGGGGTGAAGGTCTGCCCGTCGGCCGAGACGGCGGCGGTCAGGTTCGTCCCGTCGCTGCTCAGCCGCAGGTGCAGCGTGTCACCAGCCGGAGCGGCGGCGCTGTCGGCGGCCTCGTTGCGCGGCGCGCCGGCGGTCTCCCGGATGAACTCCACCCGCCGGCTGCTCGAGAAGAGCAGGTCCAGCTTGGCGTAGTTCTCGTCGTCGCCGTAGACCAGCAGGCCGGCCTGCTGGTAGTTGGTCGTCACCGGGAGGGTGAGCCGGGTGGTCGCCTGCCAGGCCCCGGACGGTGCCGGCTGGAGCACCAGGTTGGTGGCGTCGTTGCGGGCCCCGTAGAGGTCGCCCACCCCGGTCGGCAGACGCAGCGCGCCCTCCGAGACCGAGTAGAGCTGGTTCTCGCGGACCACGCTCCAGCGGCTCTTGTCGAGGCTGTTGCCGGTGAAGTCGTCCGAGCGCGCCCCGAAGCAGGACGTGTTCGGCGCGTCCACCCGCACCGGAACCGTGGCGTACGACTTGGCGCCCTTGCTGTCGGTCACCGTGAGCGTCGCCGTGAAGGTGCCCGGGCTGGTGTAGGTGTGGCTGGCGTCCAGCGTGGACGCCGTGCCGCCGTCACCGAAGTCCCAGGCGTACGTCAGCGGGGTGTCGCCCTCGGCGTCGGTGGCCGTGCCGTCGAAGGCGACGGTGACCGGCGCGGTGCCGGCGGTCGGGGTGGCGGTGGCGCTGACCACCGGTGGCCCGTTCTCCGTGACGCCGCGGCCGAGGAAGTCCATCCAGTTGACGTTGAGCAGCGACCCGGCGCCACCGTTCGGGTCCCGGGCCACGAAGTACAGCGTGCCGCTCGCGGCACCGGTCACCGGCGCGGTCACGTCCGTGTACGTCTGCCATCCGCCGGTGCCCGGCACGGTGGCCGAGGCGACCAGCGGTCCGTCGGCCGCGCCGACCCTGACCTCGATCCGACCACCGGCGACGGCCGAGGCGGCCCGGAACCGGATGTCGGTGATGTTGGTCAGGTCCGCCGGGGCGAGCGACCACCAGTCGCCGTCCTCGATGAACCCGATGTTCTGGCCCCCGCCGGCGGTGTCGCCGGTGGTCTCCCGCTGCACGCCGGCGTCGCCGCCGC
Organism: Micromonospora sp. NPDC051006; assembly: GCF_044456245.1. Taxonomy (NCBI): domain Bacteria; kingdom Bacillati; phylum Actinomycetota; class Actinomycetes; order Micromonosporales; family Micromonosporaceae; genus Micromonospora; species Micromonospora sp. NPDC051006. The sequence continues at coordinate 197,112 of NZ_JBITFP010000001.1, read as the reverse complement.
CGGTGCTCACCGGCGCCCGGCCGGTGGCGGTGAAGTACTCGGCCTGCTTGCGCTTGGGCTGCAGCTGCTCGATCGCCCGGCCGGTGAGCGGCCCGGCCCCGCCGGTGCCGCCCTCGTCGGTGTAGGTGGCCTCGAAGACGGCGAAGACGTTCGCCTCGGCGCCGTGCCCGGAGGCGAGCGACGTCTGGACGGTGCCGGTGCAGCCGGTGTGCTGCTCCAGCGGGTGGGCGTGCTCGTCGTGGCCGAGCAGCACCTGCAGCTGGACCCGGTCGCAGTCGATCTCCCCGTCCTCCGGGTCGGTCACCTTGACCGTGTAGCGGACCTGGTCACCCCAGTCGAAGAAGCCGCCGTCCGGCGGGAACTCGATGGTCACCGTCGGCGCGGTGTTGCCCACCGTGACCGGCACGTTGGCCACCGCGGTGCGGCCCTTCGGGTTGGTCACCGTGAGCTGGGCGGTGAAGCTGCCCGCCGTCGCGTAGGTGTGCGTCGGGTTCGCCTCGGTGGAGGTCTGTCCGTCGCCGAAGGCCCAGGCGTAGGTGAGCGTGCCACCGTCCGGGTCCCGGGATCCGGCGCTGGAGAAGTTCACGGTCAGCGGCGCCGGCCCGGAGGTCGGCGTGGCAGCCGCCACCGCGATCGGTGCCCGGTCACCGGCGATGTAGTCGATCCGGTAGACGCCGGAGTTGTCGTTGTTGCCGCCGAAGCCGCTGCCCCACTCGATCAGGTAGAGCGCGCCGTCCGGGCCGAACTCGAAGTCCATCGGCCGGATCATGCTCATGCCGGTGAGCAGTTGGTTGATGTCCACCAGCGACTTGCCGTCGGCGGTCACCTGCATGGTGTACATCTTCGACTGGTTCCACTCGCCGAGCAGCGCCTTGCCGTCGTAGTACGCCGGCCACTTGCGCTCGGAGTTCAGGTCGGCGTCGTAGCGGTAGACCGGGCCGCCCATCGGGGCGCCACCGCCGCCGATCTCCGGGTACCGGGCGTCACCGGCGTAGCCGTAGTCGACGGTGGCCGGGACGACCGGCGGGAGGTTGGTCAGGCCGGTGTTGTTGGGCGAGTTGTTCACCGGCGCGGCGCAGTCGAACTTCGCCCCGCTCGGGCCGGAGGGGAAGGTGTAGTCGTTGTACGCCTCGTTCGTCCCGGTGCAGTACGGCCAGCCGTAGTTGCCGGGCGTGACGACGTTCCACTCGACCAGACCGCGGGGACCCCGGGTCGGGTTGTCCGCGTTGGCGTCCGGCCCGTAGTCCGCGACGTAGAGCGTGTTGGTCTTCGGGTCGGTGCCGATCCGGAACGGGTTCCGGAAGCCCATCGCGAAGATCTCGGGGCGGGTCTTGTCGGTCCCCGGCGCGAAGAGGTTGCCGGCCGGGACGGTGTACGTCCCGTCGTCCTCCGGGTGGATCCGGATCACCTTGCCGCGCAGGTCGTTGGTGTTGCCCGAGGTGCGCTGGGCGTCGTAGTCCTGGCGGCCCGGCCGCTCGTCGATCGGCGTGTACGCGCTCGACTCGAACGGGTTCGTGTTGTCACCGGTGGCCAGGTAGAGGTTGCCGGCCCCGTCGAAGGCCATGCTGCCGCCGGCGTGGCAGCAGGTGTTGCGCTGGGTGTCGACCCGCAGCACCTGCTTCTCGCTGGCCAGGTCGATGGTGTCGCCGGTCACCGTGAACCGGGACAGCAGGTTGCGCGCGACACCGTCGTTCGGGGCGTAGTAGAGGTAGACCCAGTGGTTGGTGGCGAAGTCCGGGTCGAGCCGGATGCCAATCAGGCCGTCCTCGTTACCGGTGAAGACGTCCAGGTCGACGGCGGTGACGGTGCTGCCGGTGTCCGGCTTGACGATCTGCACCCGGCCGTCGCGCTCGATATAGAAGACCCGCCCGTCGGGCGCGATGTCCAGCTCCATCGGGTTGCTGGTGTTGCTGTCCAGGGCGACCTTCTCGAAGCTGGCCGTCTTGGAGGCGCCGCAGTCGGCGTCCGCCGCGCCCGCGGCGGTACGGATGCCGCCGAGCAGGTGGCCCAGGAACTCGGGCTCGGCGTACGACTCCCGGGTGTGGCCGCCCCCAGTGTACCAGGACCGGCCGCCGTCGAAGTCCTGGCACCAGGCGATCGGGTGGTCGGCGCCCATCGCGCCGGCGCCCGGGGTGTAGCTCTTCTCGTCCAGGCTGGCCAGCACGTGCACGTCCGGCCGCGGGTTCGTCTGGTAGTTGTACCACTCGTCGAACCGCGACCAGCGGTCCGGCAGCTCGGCCGTGGACGGGTGGGCGTGATCCTCCACCTTGACCGTGGCCTGCTGGTTCGCCGGGTGGTTGGCGAAGTACGCGCCGACCAGGTCGCCGTACCAGGACCAGCTGTACTCGGTGTCCGAGGCGGCGTGGATGCCGACGTAGCCGCCGCCGGCGCGGATGTAGCGCTCGAACGCAGCCTGCTGCTCAGGGTTGAGCACGTCGCCAGTGGTGGAGAGCCAGATCACCGCCTGGTACTTCGCCAGGTTGGCGTCGCTGAAGGCCGCGCCGTCCTCGCTGCTGTCCACGGTGAATCCGTTGGCCGCGCCGAGCTGCTGGATGGCGGCGATGCCGGTCGGGATCGAGTCGTGCCGGAAACCGGCGGTCTTGGAGAAGACCAGGACGGAGAAGGGTTCGTCGGCCGCCTTCGCGGCCTTGGGCAGCGCCTGGGTGACCGTGGTCGCGGCCTGCGCGTCCCGCGGGGGGATCTGCGCGGCGGCCGGTGCCGCCTGCGCGGGCGCGCCGAACAGGGTCGATGCGGCCAGGGCGAATGAGAGCAGGGTTGCGGTGAGTGGTATACGGGCACGACGAGATCGGGACACGCCGCCTCCTATGTCGCGGTGGACAGGGATCGCGGGGGCCGGCTCGCCGAAGACCGTCCCAGATGGAGCCGGTGCGGACACCGTGCCAGGGCGTCCACGCCAGCATTTTGTCGAATCGCTGAACAAATTAATTCCGCTGGATGCATGTCGGGCAAGATGCCAGCGGGTAACGGTTCTGCAACGGCGGGCGACATTCCGAACAGGACCGCATGAAGCGCCCAGCCGGATCCGCCACCGACCCCCGCCTTGGCAGCCCGACGGATCTGTCGTACCGTGACACGCAAGTAACCCACGGGAGCCCGGTGTACCGGGCTGAGAGGGGGGCTGACAGCCCCCGACCGTTGAACCTGATCCGGGTAATGCCGGCGCAGGGAGGAGTGTTGCCGTGCTGTCCCTTGGGCGACTGCATCTGATCACCGACACCCGACCCGGGCGGGACCCCCTCACCGTGGTCCGGGCCGCCCTGTCGGCGGCCCGCGCCGAACTCGTGGTGCAGGTCCGGGTCGAGGACTCCGCCACCGACCGCGAGGCGTACGACCTGGCCCGCCGGGTGCTGGCGCTCTGCGCGCCGTCCGGGGCGAGCTGCCTGGTCAACGACCGGCTGCACGTGGCGCTGGCGGTGGGCGCCGCCGGCGGACACGTCGGCGCCGACGACCTGCCCGTCGGGGCGGCCCGCCGAGTGCTCGGCCCGGCCGCCGTGCTCGGCGCCACCGCCCGGGAACCGGGCACGGCCGCCGAGGCGGTCACCGCCGGCGCCAGCTACCTGGGAGTCGGCCCCTGCCACCACACCGCCACCAAGGAGGGCCTGCCACCGCCGATCGGGGCGGCCGGGGTCCGGGCGGTGGCCGCGGCAGTCGACGTGCCGGTGATCGCCATCGGTGGGGTGACCGCCGCCGGCGTGCCGGCGCTGCGGGCCGCCGGAGCGTACGGGGTGGCGGTGGTCGGCGCGATCTGCGCCGCCGCCGACCCGGCCCGCGCGACCACGGAGCTGCTCGGGGCCCTGACGTGCTGACCGGCCGGACCCCGTCGACGCGATCCGACGACCGGGCCCGGCCGGACGTGGCGGTGGTGGGGGCGGGACCGATCGGGCTGGCAATCGCCTGGCGGTGCGCCGCCCGGGGGCTGCGGGTGGTCGTGCACGACCCGGCCCCCGGCTCGGGGGCGTCGGCGGTCGCCGCCGGCATGCTCTCCCCGGTCGCCGAGGCGTACTTCGGTGAGCGGGAGCTGACCGGGTTGCTGGTGGAGTCCGCCGCCCGCTGGCCGGCGTTCGCCGCCGAGCTGACCGAGGCGACCGGCGCCGACCTCGGCTACCGGACCGAGGGCACCCTGATGGTCGGGTTGACCGGGGACGACCTGGCGGAGGCGCGCCGGCTCTGGGCGTACCAGCAGAGGCTCGGCCTGCCGGTGACCCCGCTGCGCCCCAGCGAGCTGCGCGACCGCGAGCCGGCGCTGGCCACCCGGGTACGCGGCGGGGCGCTCGCGCCCACCGACCACCAGGTCGACCCGCGGAAGCTGGTGCCCGCGCTGCGTACCGCCGCCGAGCGGGCCGGTGCGGTGCTGGTGCCCGCGCCGGTGCGCCGGCTGGGCGAGCTGGACGCGGCCGTCACGGTGGTGGCGGCCGGCTGCGGCGCCGCCGCGCTGGCCGGGCTGCCGGTCCGGCCGGTGAAGGGACAGGTGCTCCGGCTCCGCGCGCCGGGCGGCGTCGCGCCGGGCTTCCGGCACGTCATCCGGGGGTACGCCGACGGCGAGCAGGTCTACCTGGTGCCCCGGGACAGCGGCGAGGTGGTCGTCGGGGCGACGGTCGAGGAACGCCGGGACACCGACGTCTCCGCCGGCGCGGTGCTCCGCCTGCTCCGCGCCGCCGTCGAGCTGCTCCCCGAGCTGGCCGAGTACGACCTGGTCGAGACGGTCGCCGGGTTACGGCCCGGCACGCCGGACAACGCGCCCATCCTCGGCCCGCTGCCCGGCCGGCCGGACGTGCTGGCCGCCACCGGGCACCACCGGCACGGGATCGTGCTCACCCCGGTCACCGCCGACCTGATCGCCGACCTGGTCAGCACTGGCGAGCCCGACCCGCTGCTCGCGCCCTTCCGACCGGACCGGTTCGCCGGCGTGGGCCCGGCCGTCGGTGGAACTGATTCGACGATGAAGGGGGACCGGTGGAACTGACGGTGAACGGGGCCGGGCGCACGCTGCCCGTCGGCGCGACGGTGGCCGACCTGGTCCGCGAGGTCACCCCGCAGCAGCGCGGGCTCGCGGTCGCGGTGAACGGCGAGGTGGTGCCGCGGACCGGCTGGCCGGCGACCGTGCTGCGCGACGGCGACCGGGTCGAGGTGCTCAGTGCGGCCCAGGGCGGGTGAGCGGGGTGACGTTCGAGATCGGCGGCGTGACCTTCACCTCGCGGCTCATATTGGGCACCGGCGGCGCGGCGAACCTGCACGTGCTGGAGCAGGCCATCCGGGCCTCCGGCACCGAGCTGGTCACTGTGGCGTTGCGCCGGGTGGACACCGCGCCCGGCAGCGCCGGTGGCCTGCTGGAGCTGCTGGACCGGTGCGGGGTACGGCTGCTGCCCAACACCGCGGGCTGCTACACGGCCGGCGAGGCGGTCAAGGTCGCCCGACTGGCCCGGGACGCGTTCGACACCGACTGGATCAAGCTGGAGGTGATCGGCGACGAGCGGACGCTCCTCCCGGACGGGGTGGAGCTGCTGCGCGCGGCCGAGGAGCTGGTGGCCGACGGGTTCACCGTCCTGCCGTACACCTCGGACGACCCGGTGCTGGCCCGGCGGCTGGCCGACGTGGGCTGCGCGGCCGTGATGCCGGCCGGCGCGCCGATCGGCTCCGGGCTGGGCATCGGCAACCCGCACCACATCCGGCTGATCCGCCAGGGCGTCGGCGTGCCGGTGATCCTGGACGCCGGCATCGGCACCGCCTCCGACGCGGCGCTGGCGATGGAGCTCGGCTGCGACGCGGTGCTGCTGGCCAGCGCGGTCACCCGGGCCGCCGATCCGGTGGCGATGGCCACTGCGATGCGGCACGCCGTGGAAGCCGGCCGGCTCGCCGCCGGGGCGGGCCGCATCCCCCGCCGCTTCCACGCGCTCGCGTCCACCCCGGACGACGGGCGGCCGGACCTGTGAACACCCAGCCCGACACCGCCCCCGCTCTGGAACGTGGCGAAAGCCGACCCCTGGCGGGGCCGGAAGCCGCCAGGATCCCGGTCGATGCGGTGCCGACCGGCGTCGTGCTGCTGACCGATCGGCGGGTCGCGCGGCGGCCGTTGGTGACAGCGGTCGCGGCGGCGGTGGGCGGGGGAGTGCGCTGGGTCGTGCTGCGGGAGAAGGACCTGCCCCGGGCCGAGCGGGCGGCCCTCGCCGTCGAGCTGCGGGCGATCCTGGCCGAGGTCGGCGGCACGCTCATCGTCGCCGGTCCCGATCCGCTCGACGGCGACGCCGTCCACCTGCCCGCCGCCGGCCCGTACCCGCCGCCGAGCGTCGGCCTGGTCGGCCGCTCCTGCCACGACCGCGCGGAGCTGGCCCGTCTCTCCACCGAGGACTACGTCACCCTCTCGCCCGTGTATGCCAGCAGGACCAAGCCCGGCTACGGCCCACCCCTGCTGCCGGACGGGCTGGCCGCGCTGATCCGGCGAAGCCCGGTAGCCGTCCTCGCCCTCGGCGGCATCGAGACCCCCAGCCAGGTACACGCCTGCGTCGAGGCAGGCGCCGCCGGAGTAGCGGTCCTCGGCGCGATCATGCGAGCCGACGACCCCGCACAGGCAGCCGCCACGCTGAGGGAAGCCTTCGACGAGGCCGTCACCCCGGTAGCGCGAAGCGGGCAGCCCTCGACACCGACCACGGGAGGGCGACGATGACTCCACCGGCCGTACTCACCATCGCCGGCTCCGACTCCGGGGGCGGCGCCGGCATCCAGGCCGACCTGAAGGTCTTCGCCGCCCTCGGCGCGTACGGAACGAGCGTGCTCACCGCGGTCACCGCGCAGAACACCAGGGGCGTCGACGCGGTGCTGCCGCTGCCGCCGCGCACTGTCGCCGAGCAGCTCGACAGCGTGCTGGCCGACTTCGGCGTGCGGGCGGTGAAGACCGGCATGCTCGGCAGCCCGGCCGTCGCCGCCGTGGTGGCCGACGCGGCCCGTGACGGTCGGCTCCCGCACCTCGTCGTCGACCCGGTGCTGGTCGCCACGAGCGGGCACCGGCTCGGCGTGGTCGCCGCGGTCGAGCGGCTGCTCCCGTACGCCCGGGTGGCGACGCCGAACTGCGCGGAGGCCGCGGCGATCACCGGACGCCCGGTGGACGACCTGGCCGGGATGGTCGCCGCGGCGGAGGCGCTGGCCGCCGGCGGCCCGGAGCACGTGGTGGTCACCGGCGGCGACCTCGACGGCGGCGAGGCGGTGGACGTGCTGCACGGCGGCGGGGTCACCGCGCTGTTGCGCGCGCCCCGGGTGGCCACCCGGCACACCCACGGCACCGGCTGCTCGTTCTCGGCGGCGATCGCCGTCCGGCTGGCGCTGGGGGATCCGGTGCCGGCGGCGGTCGGTGCCGCCAAGGAGTACGTGCACCGCGCGCTGACCGGCGCGCGGGGCTGGGAGCTGGGCGCCGGGCGGGGTCCGTTGGACCACTTCGGCTGGACCGCTTGATCACCAGGGAGGCTGTCATGCAGGCACGACGCAAGGTGTACGTGGAGGGGTCCCGGCCGGATCTCCAGGTGCCGTTCGCCGAGGTGGCGCTGACCGGGGACAACCCGCCGCTGCGGCTCTACGACACCTCGGGGCCGGGCTCCGACCCGGAGGTGGGGCTGCCGCCGCTGCGCGGGCCGTGGATCGCGGCGCGCGGCGATGTCGCTCCGGTACGTGGCGCGGGCACCCCGCTGGCCGGGATCGACGGGCGACGTCCGACGCAGCTCGGCTACGCCCGGGCCGGGATCGTCACGCCGGAGATGGAGTTCGTGGCGATCCGGGAGGGAGTCGCACCGGAGTTCGTCCGGGACGAGATCGCGGCCGGTCGGGCGGTGCTGCCGCTCAACGTCAACCACCCGGAGTGTGAGCCGGCGATCATCGGCAAGGCGTTCCTGGTGAAGGTGAACGCCAACATCGGCACCTCGGCGGTCAGCTCGTCCGTCGCCGAGGAGGTGGAGAAGCTGACCTGGGCGACCCGGTGGGGCGCGGACACGGTGATGGACCTCTCCACCGGCAAGCGGATCCACGAGACCCGCGAGGCGATCGTCCGGAACTCGCCGGTCCCGATCGGCACCGTGCCGATCTACCAGGCGCTGGAGAAGGTCGACGGCGACCCGGTCAAGCTGAGCTGGGAGGTGTTCCGGGAGACCGTCGTCGAGCAGGCCGAGCAGGGCGTCGACTACATGACCGTGCACGCCGGGGTGCTGCTGCCGTACGTGCCGATGGCCGTCGACCGGGTGACCGGGATCGTCTCCCGGGGTGGCTCGATCATGGCGGCCTGGTGCCTGGCGCACCACGAGGAGAACTTCCTCTACACCAACTTCGCCGAGTTGTGTGCGCTGCTCGCCAGGTACGACGTGACCTTCTCCCTCGGCGACGGGCTGCGTCCGGGGTCCATCGCGGACGCCAACGACGAGGCGCAGTTCGCCGAGTTGCGTACCCTCGGCGAGCTGACCAAGGTCGCCTGGGAGCACGACGTGCAGGTGATGATCGAGGGCCCCGGGCACGTGCCGATGCACAAGATCAAGGAGAACGTGGACCTCCAGCAGGAGTGGTGCCACGAGGCGCCCTTCTACACGCTCGGCCCGCTGACCACCGACATCGCGCCCGCGTACGACCACATCACCTCGGCGATCGGCGCGGCGATGATCGGGATGTTCGGCACCGCGATGCTCTGCTACGTCACGCCGAAGGAGCACCTGGGGCTGCCCGACCGGGACGACGTGAAGGCCGGCGTGATCGCGTACAAGATCGCGGCGCACGCCGCCGACCTGGCCAAGGGTCACCCGGGCGCGCAGGCCTGGGACGACGCGCTCTCCAAGGCCCGGTTCGAGTTCCGCTGGGAGGACCAGTTCAACCTCGCGCTGGACCCGGAGACCGCACGGGCGTACCACGACGCGACGCTGCCCGCCGAGCCGGCCAAGACCGCGCACTTCTGCTCGATGTGCGGCCCGAAGTTCTGCTCCATGAAGATCACCCAGGAGCTCAAGGAGTACGCGGCGCGCGGCATGCGGGACAAGTCGGCGGAGTTCGTCTCCGGCGGCGGTCGGGTCTACCTGCCGCAGGCCTGAGCCGCCCCGGCGCGGCGCTCAGCGGCGCGACGCCTGCCCGTTCACCCGGGGCATCCCCGCCCGGGTGTCGCCGCGGCGGCACCCGGGCGGTCGGGTTCAGTCCCGGTGGTGCCGGCCGCTGGAGCGCAGCGACCGTCGCCCGCTCTCCTGCTCGGGCTCGTTGTCCGGCACCGGCTTGCTCAGCCCGGCGACCCAGCCGACGAATTCCTCGTCCTGCTCCGGCAGCGGTTCCGACTCGGTGGCGGTCTCGGCGTCGGCGCGGGAGCGGCCGCGCCGGAACAGCCCGAGCCGGCCTCGGCCCCGACCGGCGGCCTGGTCCGCCGCGGTCGGCTCGGTGGTCGCGCCCTCGGCCGGCTCACCCGACGGCTCGGCCTCGGCCGTTTCGGGGCCGGTCGACGGTCCGCTCGGTGCGGTGTCCGGAGCGCCTGTCGACTGCGGGCCGGTCGACTGCGGGCCGGCGCGGCGCGCGGTGGCGAGGGCCTCCCAGTCCGCGGCCCGGTTGAGGTCCGGCAGCGGGGCCCGGTGCCGGGCTCGGGCGGCCGGCGCGGCGGGTTCCTCCCGAGCCTGCGGTGCCGCGGGGTCGGCGCTCGGGGGCGCGGATCGCGGCGGGACCGGCCAGGCCGGTGCGACCTGCCACGCCGGCGGGAGCGGGCTTGGCCGCTCGGTCTCGGAGGTGCCGGCCGGATCGCCGCTCGACCGCGGCCCGGCCGGTGCGCTCGACTCCGGCTCCGCCGGGAAGGCAGGAGCGCCGATGGGCTCCGCGCGGAACGTCGGAGCGGGGCTCGGCTCGTCGTGGGGCGAGGGGCCGCCGCTCAACTCGTCACGCTGGGCCGGCGTGGCGGTCGGCTGGGCCGGGAACGCCGGGGCGCCGGTCGGCTCGTCCACAGCAGGCGTCCCGGCGGCGTCCGGCGCGTCGGCCGGTGGGACGGCGGCGTCCGGCGCGGTGTTCCCGCTGACCGGCTTCGTCGCCGCGCCGGACTTGCCGGTCGACGTGGAGCGGGGCTTGCGGGTCCGCCGGGGCTTGGGCGCCGGTGCCGCCGTCGTGCCGGTAGCGGCGGCTGCCGCGTCCACGGTGGCTGCCGGGTCGCCGGCGGCCGGTCGGCCGGTGCCGGTCGGGTCGCCGACCGTCCGGTCTGGCGCGGCCGGGTCGTCGCCGGTGCGCTGGTCCGCCCCGGTGGCGGTGGGTGACGTGGTGACCGGGTCACCGGCGGGACGTGCCGCGCCCCGCCGCGCCCGCGGCGGTTTCGGTGCGTCGGCCGAGGTGGCCGGGCCGGGTGCCGGAGCCGCGCTCGCCCCGTGCTCCGACGCGACGCGGCCCTCGACCGGCTGGCCGGCCTCGGCGGCGCGGCGGGATTCGCCAGCGGTGGACGCGGCGGCGTCGACGGCCTCCGCACCGGTCCGGGCGGTCCCGGCCGCGGTGGTCCGGGCGGCGCCGTCGGGCCCGGCCTGTCCGACCGGACCGGCGGTCGGACGGGCGGTCCCGGCCGCGTTGGTCCGGGCGGCGACGTCGGGCCCGGCCTGTCCGACCGGACCGGCGGTCGGGGCGGTCTCGGCCGCGGTGGGCTCGGCGGTCGGGCTGGCCTCGGCCACGGTGGGCTCGGCGGTCCGGCCGGCCCCGGCCACGGTGGGCTCGGCGGTCGGGCCGGCCCCGGCCACGGTGGGCTTCACGGCGTGGCTGGTCGAGTGGGGATCGGCGGCGGGCTGCGCCGTCGGCGCGACCGGCCGACCCAGCGTCGACTCGACCGTCAGCCGTGACGTGGGCAGGTCAGCGCCGGGCCGAGCGTTCTCGGCGTCCGCGCCCGACCAGGTCGGCGCGGGCCGATCGGCCGCCGGCCAGTCCCAGTGGGCGGGGGTGCTCCGGGGCGAGGCGTCCCCGCCGCTCGGGGTGCCGCCGGTGGCGGGGACCGTACCGCCGGACCGGCCGGCCAGGTCCGCGCCGGCCGGCTCCGCCTGCTCGCCGGCCGAATGGTCGGTGACGGTCGACTCGGCGGTCGGCAGCGCCGGCCCGGCGGGCAGCGGGCGGAGGATGTCGCTCGGCTCGATGGCGTGCGCACCGGTGGCCCGGGCGCGTGTCGGCCAGCGCAGCAGCGCGGCCGCGGTCGCGCCGAGCGCCCCGGCGGCCACCGCAATCAGCGCGCCGTAGTAGGGCGTGGTCTGGTAGCGGTTCACCGGGTCGCCGGGACCGGCGGTCAGGTAGGCGAACGCCACCAGCACCGGACCGGCCACCCCGGTCGCGGCGCTGATCAGCGGTACCTGCCCCCGCCAGCGGGCCAGCCCGGCCGTCGCCGCGCCGGCGAGCAGCGCCACGAGGGGCAGCAGGATCAGCGACAGGCGCTGAGCCGCCTCCGTGGCCAGCCAGGTCGGCTCGAGCACGCCGAGCCGGACGGCGCGCAGCGGCCCGTCGACGCCCAGCGACGGCAGCGCGGAGACCAGCGCGAACAGCCAGATCGCGCCGGCGACCGCCGCCGCGTTCCAGCCCAGCGGCGGGTTGAGCAGGACTGCGATCGCCGCGCCGGCGCCGACGACCGCGCCGAGGACGGCGCAGATGCCGACCGCGAAGACCGGGTCGACGGAGACCAGCTCCGCGGCCCGCGCGGGTTGCATGCAGAGTGGGGCGATGGCGGTGGCGCCGAGCGCGGCGGCCGCGCCGACGGCCAGTTGCCGGCCGGTGCTGACGGGTAGCGCGTCCCGGCGGGCGAGGCGTTCGGTGAGCACCGCGCCGGCCACGGCCGCGTTTGCCGCGAACCAGCCCACCCAGACGAGCTGGGCCGGCCACTGGTTGACGGTCGCGCCGGTGAACCCGCCGGTGAGCCGCACGATGCCGAAGCCGTACGCGATGCCCAGCTGGCCGGCCCCGGCCAGCACGCTCACTCCGAGCGCGGTGAGCAGCAGTCTGCCCCAGGTCCGATAGGCCATATCGGGCACGTTACGCACCCGGTACACCGGATCGCCACCGGCGCGCCGCGCGCGACCGCCCGCCTGACCGGTCGGTCTACTTGAGTTCGACCAGCCGGGCCAGGTACGTCGTATCCCCGACATTGGTGAGCATGTGCACCGCGCCCGGGTCGCGGTAGACCACTCCGCCGGTCGGCTCGTCCGCGTCGATCCGGGTGCCGTCCACCGTCTGCACCACGTTCTTGGCGCCCTCGATCGCCACCACCAGGTAGGGGTGGTCGTGCCGGTGCAGGGGCTGGCGCTCGCCCGGCTCCAGCCGGATGTGCCAGACCCGGACCCGGTCGTTCTCGTACACGATCTCCTGGCCGACCGGCCCGAGCTCGAGTCCGTCGGTCACGTTCGTCACGTCGGTCATTGGTCTCCGTCCAACTGCGGAAGCACCTCGCTGCCGATGAGTTCCAGGTGGTCCAGGTCGGCGAGGTCGATCAGGCGCAGGTGCACACGGGTGGCGCCGATCGCGGCGAACTCGCCGATCCGCTCGACCAGCTCGGCGGGCGAGCCGATCACCGGGGACTCCGGCGGGAGCGCGCTGGCGACGTGCAGCGGTGCGGCTCGTCGCTCGGCCTCGGCGTCGGTCCGGCCGATCGCCACCACGATCCCGGCGGAGAGCACCAGCGGGGCCCGCCCGGATTCGGCCCGGCCGACCCGGTCGCAGGCCTCCCGCACCCGCTCGTACGCCTCGGCGGTCTCGTCCACGGACTTGAACGGCATGTTGAACTCGTCGGCGTAGCGGGCCGCCAGGTCCGGGGTCCGCTTGGGGCCGCGGCCACCCACGATGATCGGCGGGCCGGGCACCTGCACCGGCTTGGGTAGCGCCGGGGCGTCCACCAGGCGGTAGTGGTCACCGATGAAGGTGTAGGAGTCGCCGACCGGGGTCCGCCACAGCCCGGTGATGACTTCGAGCTGCTCGGCCAGCCGGTCGAAGCGCTCGCCGACCGCGGGGAACGGGATGCCGTAGGAGCGGTGTTCGCGCTCGAACCAGCCGGCGCCGATGCCCAGCTCGATCCGGCCACCGCTCATCTGGTCGACCTGGGCGACCATCACCGCGAGTGGGCCGGGCAGCCGGAAGGTGGCCGAGGTGACCAGCGTGCCGAGCCGGATCCGGGTGGTCTCCCGGGCCAGCGCGGCCAGGGTCAGCCAGGCGTCGGTCGGCCCGGGTAGCCCCGGGTCGGCGCCCATCGACTGGTAGTGGTCGGCGCGGAGGAAGCCTTCGAATCCGGCCGCCTCGACCAGCCGGGCGAAGCGGAGTTGGTCGTCGTAGCTGGCGCCCCGGTGCGGCTCGGTGAAGACCGACACCCGCATGTTCATCGTCCCTCCGTGCCGGTGCTCGCCGGCTGGTCGCGTTCCATCAGCAGCTCGTGCAGGTCGGCGCTGACCCGGGCGACATCGGCGAGGTGCGCGTTGCGGCCGAGGGTGCGCGGCCGGGGGATGTCCACCTCGACGACCTTGCGGATCCGGCCGGGTCGGGGACTGAGCACGACGACGCGGTCGGCGAGCAGCACCGCCTCGTCGATCGAGTGGGTGACGAAGACGACGGTCGCGCCGTTCTCCATGTGCACCCGCTGGAGTTCACCGGCGAGCTCCTCGCGGGTGAGCGCGTCCAGCGCGGAGAACGGCTCGTCCATCAGCATCACGCGCGGCTCGCCGATCAGCGACCGGCACAGCGCGACCCGCTGCTGCATGCCGCCGGAGAGCTCGTGCGGCAGGCGCTTCTCGAAGCCGGCCAGCCCGGCCAGGTCGAGCAGTTGCCGGGCGCGCTCTTTGTGCTTCGCCCGGCTCCAGCCGAAGATCTCGACCGGCAACAGCACGTTGTCGAGCACGGTGCGCCACGGCAGCAGGGCCGGCCGCTGAAACAGCATCGCGATGTCCCGGCGGGGCTTGGCGACCGGGGCGCCGGCGACGGTGATCTCGCCGGAAGTCACCGGTAGCAGTCCCGCGACGAGCCGGAGCAGGGTGGACTTGCCGCAGCCGGAGCGGCCGAGAACGGCCACGAACTCGCTCTCGGCGACGTCGAGGTCGATGCCCCGCAGCGCCTCGACCCGGCCGGACCGGCCTTCGAAGGTACGGGACACACCGGACAGTCGGATCATCTCCGGCGGCCTCCCCTGATTGGTCGGTCAGGAATCCGGGAAAGGTTATCCGGCTCATGTCTCTATCGCACCGTCCGGGGTGGACGTCAGTTTGTTTCCGTTCCGCAACCCGGCATGCCTGGCGTCGCAAAGGTGGGGTTCTCGTACGCTGTGCCCGCGAAGAGTCCCCTCACGACGGTCGTGCCGGCCTGCCCCCTTCCGCCGGCGCCCCGCGACAACCCCTCCGGCGGCCTGTCGGGCCCCGGTCGGAAAGGACATGGTGCACTGATGAGAAGGCTGACCCGTACGGTCGCCGCCGCCGCGCTGGCCACCGCCCTCGCGTTCGCCGCCGGCTGCAGCGGCGACTCGGACTCGTCCGACGACGCCGCCGGTGGGAACGGTGGAGCGCTGGAGAAGGTGACCTACCTCACCTCCTTCGGCCAGTTCGGCCGTGACTCCTACGCCTGGGTGGCGAAGGACAAGGGCTTCTTCAAGGACGCGGGCTTCGACGTCGAGATCAAGGCCGGTCAGGGCACCGGCGGCGTGATCCAGACGGTCGTCGGTGGCCAGGCCGACTTCGGCCCGATCGACCTGACCGGTGGGCTGCTCCAGCTCGGTAACGGCCAGGCCAAGGACTTCATCGCGGTGGCCGCGATCCAGCAGCGCACCATGGCCGGCATCGCCACCCTCGACGGCAAGGGCATCGCCTCCCCGAAGGACCTGGAGGGCAAGAAGCTCGCGGACACCCCCGGCTCCGTGGTCCGCAACCTCTTCCCGACGTACGCCCGGATGGCCGGCGTGGACGCGAGCAAGGTGACCTGGGTCAACGGTGAGGCGCAGACCCTGATCGGCACGCTCGCCGCCGGCCAGGTGGACGGCATCGGGCAGTTCGTCGTCGGCCAGCCGACCATCGAGTCGGTGGCCAAGGGCAAGAAGGCCGTCATGCTGCCGTACAGCAACGTGATGCAGGACCTCTACGGCAACGTGCTGATCACCTCGGCGAAGAACGCCAAGGAGAAGCCGGAGATGGTCAAGAAGTTCACCGCCGCGCTGATGAAGGGCCTGGAGTACAGCCTGGCCAACCCGCAGGAGGCGGCGGAGATCCTGAAGAAGAACGTGGACGCCACCAACACCGCCGCGGCCGCCGCCGAGCTGCAGCTGATGGCCGGCTACGTCCGGTCGAGCAACTCCGGCACCGTCCTGGGCACTCTGGACAGTGGCCGGGTGGCCAAGAGCATCGCCATCCTCCAGGGCGCCGGCGCCCTGAAGCAGAACATCACCCCCGACCAGATCATCGACTTCAGCCTCGCGCCGAAGGCCTGATCGTCGAGGTCATCCGGGGCGCGTCCCGCCGGGCGTCGGCGGGGCGTGCCCCGGCTCCGTGCCGGCCCGTGGGCCGGCGGAACCGAAGGAGGACACCATGACCGAGGTCCGGTCGGCGGAGCCGGTGGCCGAGGCCACCCCGGCAACCGCCGGGCCCGCGGCGGGCGCGCGCCGGGGTGCCGGGGTACGCGCCGGAGCGGGCGCCGCCCTGCCCACGGTCGGTCTGCTGGTCGCCCTCGCGGTGTGGTGGCTGGTCGCCCGGCTGGAGCTGGTGCACCCGGCGGCGCTGCCGCCACCGGCGGACGTGCTGACCGCGTTCGTCGACAAGCCGGCCCGGATGCTGGAGCACACCGGCGACACCACGCTGGAGATCCTGATCGGCTTCGCGCTCTCGGCGGCGGCCGGCGTCCTGATCGGGCTGGCACTGGCCTCGTCCCGGATGGTGGAGCGGATGTTCACCCCGCTGCTCGTCGCGGTGAACGCGGTACCGAAGATCACGCTGGGCCCGCTGCTCGTGGTGGCGCTCGGCTGGGGTCAGCGGCCGATCCTCACCATGGTCTTCCTGCTCTGCTTCTTCCCGATCGTGCTCTCCACCGCGACCGGGCTGACCACCACCCCGGCCGACCTCGCCGAGCTGGTCCGCTCCTGGAACGCGTCGCGCTGGCAGGCGTTCCGCAAGGTGCGCTTCCCGGCCGCGTTGCCGCAGATCTTCGTCGGGCTCAAGGTGGCCATGCCGCTGGCCGCGATCGGCGCGGTGATCGGCGAGTTCCAGGCCGGCGAGGGTGGCCTCGGCTACGTCATCCAGCAGTACGCGGGAATCGGCGACACCGCCACCGCCTGGGCGGCCATCATGCTGGTCGCGCTGGTCAGCATCCTGCTCTACACCGCCCTCGTGGTGGTCGAGCGCCTCGCGCTGCCGTGGGTCCGCGAGACCACCAGCAGCCGGTAGCCCAGCCGCCGCGACGCGCGGGCCGGCCCCCGATCCAGGAGGCCGGCCCTTCGCGTTCAGCCCGCCAGCCGCCAGCGCCCGTTGCGCGCCACCAGGGTGGTGAGCGCCTGCGGCATCAGGCCGGAGTGGTTGTCCGGGGTCATCCGGATCGGCCCGGAGAGGCCGTCCAGCTGCGAGGTCTCGAGCACGTCGCGGATGCCGTCCCGGTCGACCCGCTCGGCCGGGCTGCCGGTGCGCAGCTCGGCGTCGGCGATCAGCTGCACCGCGTCGGCGGCGAACGACGAGGCGCCGTTGTAGCCGCCGAAGCGGGCCGTGTAGTCCTGGAACCACTGCCGGCGGGCCGCCTTGGCGGGCGTGGTGGCGATGACGTCGTCGATCACCATGGTCTGGGTGAAGACCAGCGTCGCGCGCTCGGTGGCCCGGGCCGCCGAGCCGAGGAAGAGGTCACCGGCGGCCCCGGCGTCGAAGTAGAGCGAGCCGGTGAAACCGGCCTGCTGCGCGCTGGTGGCGGCCAGGGCGGCCTGCTCCGGCGGGGTCCAGACGACCAGGGCGTCGGGCTTGCGGGCGGTGAGGGTCCGGATCGGCTGGCTGATCTCGGTGTCGGTGATCCGGACGGCCGCCTGGCGCAGCTTGATGCCGACCTTGTCCAGCTCCCGGTCGAGCGCGGTCAGTCCCTCGCGGCCGTAGTCGTCGTCGCTGTGCAGCAGCCCGACGTTCCGGACGCCCTTGCGGCGCAGTTCGGTGGTGAGGGCGGCGGCGCTGTCGGCCGCGTTCGGGCCCAACTTGAACACGTACCGCCGATCCGCCACCGGGTTCGCTATCGCGCCGGACCCGGCGAGCGCGATGGTGGGGATCTTCTTCTCGTTGATGGTCCGCACCGCGCCGATCGCGCATTCGTTGCAGCCGCCCATGATGATGGCGCTGACCCGGGAATCGTTGCTGAAGTCACCGATGTTGCGTAGTGATTCGCTGGCGTCGGAACGGTTGTCCTTCACCTTCAGTTCGATCCGCCGGCCGTTCAAAGCGCCGGACGAGTTCAGTTGTTCGACCTTCAGTTCCAGGGCGCGCTGGTAAGCCTTCCCGACCGGGGCGGCGGCGCCGGAGAGTTCGAGGTCCGCGGCGATCACGATCGGACTCGCCGCCTCGTCCTCCGTGCCGAACTGGCAGCCGGTGAGGGTGCCGGCCAGCACGACGGATGCGAGCGCCGCGATGGTCGCGGAGCGGATGGGGGTCAAGTCGTCCTCCAGGTGCGGGCGCGGGCGCTGCCCGGTCACCGCCGCTAATCCGTCCTCAGTGGAGGGACGGGAAGAGTCTGCCGTACGGTGTGCGCGAAGCCTGCAAAACCTTGCCAACGGCGGGCGCTGCGGTCAAGCGCGGGCTCGGTGGGCCGTTTCGGGACGGGCATCCCACATGGTGGGGTCACACGATGTTTGCAAACGGTCACGTTCGATACACGAGTGACCACTCTGGAGTAACCTGCCCTGTTCACGGGCTTGCGGAAATGAAGGTATCAGTTGACCGGAACACGGGATGCGTGCCGTCCGACCGTTTCCTACCCGGCTGCGGCTTCCCAAACAGATCCTTCTCTGATGAAATCGCGGCCGTGCCGCGTGTGCCGCCGCCCACCGGGCCCGGCACTTTTCGACGGGTCAGGCGTGGAAGAAACGACGGAGGCGATGTCGTGAGCACCGGACCGACGACCCTGCCCGCGAAACGCGCGGACAACCGGCCGACCCGTCGTCGGATGCCCCGGTTGCGGGACGCCCGGATCCGCTCGAAGCTGGCGCTGATCCTGGTGGTGCCGGTCGCCGCGGTGATCGCGCTGGCCACCGTCCGACTCATCTCGGTCGGCGAGGGCGCCTACGAAGCGAGCCAGGCCCGGTCGCTGACCGCGCTCTCCATCGACGTCTCCGCGCTCACCCAGGATCTGCACGCCGAGCGGATGGCCGCCGCGGCCTACCTGGCCGTGCCGCAGCAGCCCGCGGACGCGTACAACCTGCGGGTGCGCCAGAGCGACCAGCGGATCGCCGCGTACCGCGAGGAGCGGGACCGGATCAGCGACGTGCCGGCCGCGGTCGGGGAGCGGTTGACCGCCATCGACGACCACCTGGAGACGCTCACCGGCACCCGGCAGGAGGTGCTCGACCGCCGGCAGATGGCCGTCGCCGAGGCGGTGCTGCGCTACGGCGTCATCCTCGCCGACCTGGTCTCCTACGGCGACGGCCTCGCCCAGCTGCCCGGCGGCGAAAGCCTGGCGGACAGCCGGCGGGCGGTCGCCGCGTTCGCTCGGGCGAAGTCCGCGGTGGCCGAGGAGGAGGCGGTCGCCTTCACCGCGCTCAGCGCCGGTCAGCTCGACGAGGAGCAGTTCTCCTCGTTCGTCGCCACCCAGACCAGCCAGCAGGAGGCGCTGCTCGCCTTCTCGCTGGCCGCCGGCCCGGCGCAGCGCGCCCTGGTCAACAGCACCGTCTCCGGTGACGCGGTGGGTCTCGCCGACCGGGTGGCGTCGGACATCACCCGCTCGGTCGGGCAGCGTCCGCTGGTCACCGCGCGGGACGCCACCGCCGCCATCGGCGCCGTCAACGACCTGATGCGCTGGGCCGAGATCCAGCTGCAGGACCAGCTCTTCGCCCAGACCGACCAGACCCGGTCGGACGTCATCCGGCAGGCCGTCGTCGAGTCGGTGCTGGTGCTGCTGACGCTGCTCATCGCGGTGTCGCTCGCGGTGGTGCTGGCGCGGTCGCTCAACCACTCGCTGCGCCGCCTCCGCGAGGGCGCCCTGTCGGTGGCCAACCACGACCTGCCGGACGCGGTGCAGCGGCTGCAGAACATGGGCAGCGTCGGCGAGGGCGGGGTGGACGAGATCGTCCGGCAGGTCCGCGACCCGATCAACCTGCAGAGCCGGGACGAGGTCGGCCAGGTCGCGCTGGCCTTCAACGTCGTACACCGGGAGGCCGTCCGGGTCGCCGCCGAACAGGCCGCCCTGCGGACCAGCGTCTCGGCGATGTTCCTCAACCTGGCCCGGCGCAGTCAGACCCTGGTCGACCGCATGATCGGCGAGCTGGACGCGATCGAGCGCAGCGAGGAGGACCCGAAGCGGCTGGCCCAGCTCTTCGAGCTCGACCACCTGGCCACCCGGATGCGGCGCAACGACGAGAACCTGCTGGTCCTGGCCGGCGCCGACTCGGCCGTGCCGCGCCGTGACGACGCGCTGCTGGTCGACGTGCTGCGGGCCGCGCAGTCCGAGGTGGAGCTCTACAACCGCATCGAGTTCGGCACCGTGGACACCGACATCTCCGTCGCCGCGAACGCGGTCAACGACGTGGTCCGGCTCGTCGCGGAGCTGCTCGACAACGCAACCCGATTCTCGCCGCCGAACACCACGGTGGTGGCCGACGGCCGCCGGATCCGCGACTACGTGCTGATCCAGATCGAGGACCGTGGGCTCGGCCTCAGCGACGAGCAGATGGACTCGCTGAACCGCCGGTTGGCCGCCCCGCCGAGCGTGGATGTCGCGGCCTTCCGGCTGATGGGTCTCGCGGTGGTCAGCCGGCTCGCGTCCCGCTACGGCATCCGGGTCGAGCTGCGCCGCAACGTCGAGGGTGGCACCGTCGCACAGGTGACGCTGCCCGCCGCGACTGTGGTGCTGCCGTCGCATCGGGGTCGCGATCAGGTGCTCACCCGACCCCGCCAGCCGATGGCGGTCGAGCAGGCGCCGCACGCCCCGGTCGCCGTCGCCGAACCGCGTACCGGTCTGACGTCGGCCGCGACGCTGACCGACCAGTGGCGTACCAGCGCGCCGGCGCCAGCGCCGTGGCAGGCCCCGGTCGACGCCCGGGAGACCGCCTCGCCGGTGTCGGCCGGCGGCCTCACCGACGCCTACCCGACCGTGCCGGCGCCCGCGGTCCCGCCGGCCGTGCCGTCGGCCCGCCCTGGATTCGGGGCGGGTAACGGCTTCAACGATCCGCCGACCCCCTCCCGGCCTCCGTTGCCGCGGCGCGGGGCGGCAGCGGAGCCCCCCGTCGCGCCGCCACTCGCGCCGGCCGCCACGTCGGCCATGCCGCCGGCTCCACCCGCTCCACCGGTCATGCCGCCGGCCCCGGCCGCGATGCCGCCGGCCCCGCCGGTGATGCCGCCGGCACCGCCGGCCGTGGCGGCGCCGATCACGGCCCGCCCCGAACCGGTGGGCGAGGCCCCGATCTTCCGGGAAATGGAGGCGGTCTGGTTCCGGTCGCACGGCGACGACGCCACGGCCATCTTCGCCCGGCCCCGGTTCGACGAGCCCGGTGGCGGCGCGTCGGGCAGTGAGTCACCGGCTGCCCCCGCACCGGCCACCCCCGCATCGGCCACCACCTCGCCGGCCGCTCCGAGCGCCGGCCGGGCCGCGGCCAAGGCCAGCACTCCGCTGCCCACCCGCACGCCGGCCGGCGGCGGCACCGCACCGGCGAACGAGCCGCCACCGTCGTACACTCCGCCGGCGAGCACGCCCACCGCGGCGCCGACGTCCGCGTCCGGCACCGATCCGGACGCTTGGCGGACCGCGGCCGATGAGGGCTGGTCACGCGCCAGCCGGGCGGCCGAGCCAGCCGCCGCCGGCACCACCCGCTCCGGGCTGCCGAAGCGGGTTCCGCAGGCGCAGCTCGTGCCGGGCGGCATCGAGCCGCGCGGCGGCCGGGAGCGCAGCCGGCGCACCCCGGATGAAGTACGTGGTCTGTTGTCGGCCTACCACCGCGGCGTTCAGCGCGGCCGGACGGCCGGAACGGACCAGACCCGCACCTCGACCAAGGAGAACCGATGAACAGGCCAGCGGCCATGCAGGACATGGGTTGGCTGCTCACCAACTTCGCCGACAGCGTGGCGGGCATCGCCCACGTGGTGGCGGTGTCCGCGGATGGGCTGCTGCTCGCCTCCTCCCGGGATCTGCCCGGGGACCGGGCGGACCAGCTCGCCGCGATCACCTCGGGCGTGGTGAGCCTGACCGAGGGTGCCGCACGGATGTTCAGCGCCGGTGGTGTGCTGCAGACCGTCATCGAGATGGACAGCGGTTACCTCTTCCTGATGTCGATCAGCGACGGCTCGTCGATGGCGGTGCTCGCCGCCCGCAGTTGCGACGTGGGGCAGGTGGGTTACGAGATGGCGCTGCTGGTCGAACGGGTCGGCGCCGCGCTGGTGCCGCTGCCCCGGGACGCGGTGCGCTCGTAGCGCCGCGGAGCGCGTCGGCCGCGCATCGATCAGGGACGGGGAGACCGGGGCCGGGCGGCTCCGGGGCGGAGAGGAGGTGATCGCGGATGGACCAGCGGCGTGACCCACGTGGTGCGCTGGTACGTCCGTACGCGGTCACCCGCGGCCGTACCGAACCGCGGCAGGACATCGCCCTGGAGGCGGTTCTGATGGCCACCCCCACCCAGGTCGCCGAGTCCCGCTTCGCCGGGCACGACAAGTACCGCATCGCCACCGTCTGCGAGGGCCGGGCGCAGTCGTTGGCGGAGATCGCCGCGTACACCCGGATGCCGCTCGGCGTCGCCCGGGTGCTGGTCGCCGACCTGGTGACCGAGGGCCTGCTGACGTTACACACTGCTGCTCCCGCCGAAGGGTTCGAGGAGCGGATGGAACTGCTTGGAAGGGTGCTAAGTGGACTTCGCAGGCTATGACCCCGCCGGGGGGGCGCCAGAGCCGCGGCATCGTATCCGCGAAGATCGTGATCGCGGGTGGATTCGGCGTCGGCAAGACGACCCTGGTCGGCTCGATCTCCGAGATCACTCCGCTGACCACCGAGGCGGTGATGACCGCTGCCGGCGTCGGGATCGACGATCCGTCCAAGGTGCCCGGCAAGGAGACAACCACCGTCGCGATGGACTTCGGCCGGATCACCATGGCCGACGACCTGATCCTCTATCTCTTCGGCACGCCGGGCCAGACCCGCTTCTGGTTCATGTGGGACGAGATCATCCGGGGTGCGGTGGGCGCCGCGGTGCTGGTGGACACCCGCCGGATCACCGACGCCTTCGCGCCGCTGGACTACTTCGAGAACCGCAACCTGCCGTACGTGGTCGCGCTGAACCGGTTCGACGACGCCCCGCAGTACGAGGTCGAGGAGATCCGCGAGGCGCTGGCCATCTCGCCGCAGGTGCCGCTGGTCATGACCGACGCCCGGCGGCGCGATCCGGTCAAGCAGGTGCTGGTCACCGTCGTCGAGCACGCCATGGCGCGGCTGCAGGCCGAGCACGGCCGGGGCTACCCCGCACCGGTCGGCTGAACCGTCACCCGGGCCCCGGTCGGCTGCGCCGCCGGGGTCGGGGTGCCGGCGCTCAGTCGACGCGCAGCCGGTAGCCGCGCTTGACGACGGTCTGCACCACGCGGGGAGCCCGCAGGCCGGCGCGGAGCCGGGCCACCGCCATCTCCACCGCGTGCTCGTCGGCGCCGCGCGGCAGCGTCCGCAGCAACGCGGTCCGGGACAGCACCCGCCCGGGAGACTGGGCCAGCGCCCGCAGCACCGCCATCGGGGCCGGTGCGAGCGGGCGCAGCTCGCCGTCGATCACCGCGGCGTGCCCGCGCAGGGTGAGCAGGTGCCCGGCCGCCCTGCAGGTGATCGTCCGCCGGGGCAGCTCCTCGACGATGGTGCGAACCAGCGAGCCCAACCGGGCCCGGTCCGGCGCGCTGACCGGCACTCCGCGGCGCAGCAGCGGTTCCGCGGTGACCGGCCCGACGGAGGTGGCCAGCACCTGGGTGCGGAACGCGTCGAGCACCGCGTCGGTGCGGTCTCCGGCGGCCCGAAGCAGCGCCTCCACCGCGGGTGCCGAGGTGAAGGTGACCGCGTCCACCAGCCGGCCGGCGATCAGGTCGATCAGCCGGTGCAGCGGCGCCGGGTCGGTCGGTGGGGCCCACCGGTAGACCGGCACCTCGATCACCGTGGCGCCGGCCGCCTCCAGGGCGAGCGTGCACTCCGGCTGCCGCTCACCGTGCAGCTGCACCGCGACCACCTGCCCGGCCACCCCGCGCCGGCGTAGGTGGTCGACCACCTCGTGGTAGCTCTCCGAGTCGGGGGACCACTGGTCGAGCAGGCCGGCGGCCCGGATCGCCCCGCGCGCCTTCGGCCCGCGGGCCACCACGTACGCCTCGGCCAGCACCGAGCGCAGCGGGTCGGCCAGGCCCCATCCCTCGGCCGCCTCCAGCCAGCCGCGCATGCCGATGCCGGTGTTCGCCATCAGGATGTCCGGCGGGCGGTCCAGGCAGGCGCGGGTGGCCTCGCGCAGTTGGGTGTCGTCGGCCAGCGGCACGATCCGCAACGCCGGGGCGAGCACCACCCGGGCGCCCCGGGTCTGGAGCAGCCCGGCCAGCTCGTCGCGCCGACGATCGGCGGTCACGCCGATGGTGAAGCCGGCCAGTTCCTCCCGCATCACCCCTCCTGTCGCTGCCGCACCTGGGTCTGCCGGTCCCGGCAGCGCGACGCGACGCGCGACGCCGTCCGCCGCCGGCGGAGCCCGCCGTGCCCGGTGCGCAGTGGCCGGGGGAGCGCGGCGGGGCAACCGGCGCGGGCGAGCGGCAGCAGGCCGCGCCGGCGGGCACGGGACGGGCGGTGCGGCCCTGCCGCCCGGGGCGAGCACCCCGGTCGAGTTGTCGACCGTGCACCGTCTGTCATGTCGGCAAAGCGTGCCGCCGGGCGGTTTCCGGCCCGGGTCTGCGCCGTTTCCGTCCTGTCAAGAGGACCTCACACCGCTCGATGTCGCCGGGCCGCGCCGTCTGGTTTAGAATGTGGGAAGAGATTCCTACATTTTGGGAGATGCCATGACGGTCGCGGACGCCTTCGACGCCGTCGCCGGCAGCTACGACGAGGCGCGGCGCCGGCTGGTGCCCTGCTTCGACGCCTTCTACGGCACCGCGGTCGAGGTGGCCGTGCCCCCGCTGCGGGCCGCGCTGGCGGCCGGGCGCACCCCCGAGGTGCTGGACCTGGGCGCCGGCACCGGGCTGCTGTCGCTGCTGCTCGCCGCGGCCGTGCCGGGAGTGCGACTGACCCTGGTCGACGCCGCGCCGGCGATGCTGGCGGTCGCCGCCGAGCAGTTGCGCGCGCGAGGTGTGGCGCACCGCACGGTCCCCGCCGACCTGGCCGACCCGTTGCCGGCGGGCCGGTACGACGCGGTGGTCAGCGCGCTGGCCATCCACCACCTCGACGACGCCGGCAAGCGGGCGCTCTACCGGCGGCTGCCGGCCGCCCTGCTGCCCGGTGGCGCCTTCGTCAACGCCGAGCAGGTGGCCGGCCCGACCCCCGCCCTGGACCGGCGCTACCACGAGGTCTGGCTGGAGCGGATCACCGCGCTCGGTTCGGACGCCGAGGAGATCGCGGCCGCCAGTGCCCGGATGGCGTACGACCGGCCGGCGCCGGTCGCCGCCCAGTGCGGGTGGCTGACCGAGGCGGGCCTGGTCGACGTGGACTGCTTCTTCAAGGAGTGGCGGTTCGCCGTGTTCGGTGGCCGGGTGGTGTGAGCCTTGTTCGACGGCCGGGTGGCTTGAGCAAGACGGCCGTTCGCGAGGAATTCGCCGGGATGGGCGTTCTGGCGAACCCCGAGCGGGGCGGATTACGCGCGGGATGACCGCTGGTCATACCGGGGGTAGCCTTCCGGGCATGACAGCCAAGGTGACACTTTCGTTCTCCGACGACACGATCGAGGAGGCCCGGCGGTTCGCCAAGCGCGAGGGGCTGTCGCTCTCGGCGTGGATGGACCAGGCGGCCCGGGAGAAGGCGCTGCGTGAGGTCTTCACCGCGCACGCCGCCGCCGTCGGCCGCGCCGGTCTGGATCTCGAGTCCGCCGCGCTCGCCGACGCCCGCGAGGTGGGCATGGTCGACGACCTGCTCTTCGGCGGACGCCCGAGTGCTGCGTAGAGGTGAGGTCTGGCGGATCGAGGGGGCCCGGGAGCGGCTCGGGTTGGTGATCAGCTCGGACGTCTACAACTCCACCGACGTGCCCATCGTGATCGTCGCCGAGGTGGTCGAGCAGGCGCTGCTGCGCGACTCGCCGCTCGCCGTGCCGATGGGCGGGTACGTGGTGATGCCCGACCGGGTCTCCTCGCCGATGAAGAAGTGGTTCACCGAGTGCGTGGACGTGGCCGACACCGAGACCATGGTCCGGGTCGGCCGGGCGCTGCGTATACTGCAACAGCTCTGAGCCAGCTCCACGGCGCCGGCCGGTCACCGGTGCGGTCCGCGTGCGCCGCGCGGGCCGGGACCCCGTTTTGACCAGCCGACCGGGCGCCGGGTATCGTTGCCTGCTGTTGTACGACATCCAGAGGCGTGCCACATCAGGTACGCTTGGTCGTTCGTGCGCGCCTGGTGACCTCGGCGCGCGACCCCAGACCGACGACGAGACAAGGTAGACCTGTGCGTACGTACAGCCCGAAGCCGGGTGAGATCGAGCGTCAGTGGCACGTCATCGACGCCTCTGATGTCGTGCTGGGCCGCCTGGCCACCCACGCCGCCACGTTGCTGCGTGGTAAGCACAAGCCGACTTTCGCGCCGCACGTCGACACGGGCGACTTCGTCGTCATCGTGAACGCGGGCAAGGTTGCGCTGACCGGCAACAAGCGCCAGACCAAGATTGCTTACCGGCACTCCGGTTACCCGGGTGGTCTGAAGCAGGTCGGCTACGAGGAGCTGCTCACCAAGCGTCCCGAGCGGGCCATCGAGCTGGCCGTGAAGGGGATGCTCCCGCACAACAAGCTCGGCCGTCAGCTCATCAAGAAGCTGAAGGTCTACGCCGGTGCCGAGCACCCGCACGGCGCTCAGCAGCCGGTGCCGTTCGAGATCAAGCAGATCGCGCAGTGAGCGCGGGCGAAGGAAGCAGCATGACCGACATCACCGCCACCGAGGTTGCCCCCGAGGCCACCGAGGCGCCGGCGCCCGTCGCCCGCGCGCCTCGTGGTGACCGGCCGATCCAGACCGTGGGTCGCCGCAAGGAAGCCATCGTCCGGGTCCGCATCGTGCCGGGCAGCGGCAAGATCACCTGCAACGGCCGGGACCTCGAGGCCTACTTCCCGAGCAAGGTGCACCAGCAGCTGATCAAGGACCCGCTGGTCACCGCCGAGAAGCCGGAGTCGTTCGACGTCATCGCCAACCTGCGCGGTGGCGGCATCACCGGTCAGGCCGGCGCGCTCCGCCTGGCCATCGCCCGGGCCCTGATCGTCAACGAGCCCGACGACCGCCCGGCCCTGAAGAAGGCCGGCTTCCTGACCCGGGACGCCCGGGTCAAGGAGAGCAAGAAGTACGGCCTCAAGAAGGCCCGCAAGGCTCCCCAGTACTCGAAGCGCTGATCTTCAACAGCGCCTTGTACGTCTGACGGACGGCCGGTCCGCCTCCCCTCGTCGGGAGGTGGGCCG
This sequence comes from Micromonospora sp. NPDC051006, assembly GCF_044456245.1. Classification (NCBI taxonomy): domain Bacteria; kingdom Bacillati; phylum Actinomycetota; class Actinomycetes; order Micromonosporales; family Micromonosporaceae; genus Micromonospora; species Micromonospora sp. NPDC051006. The sequence continues at coordinate 170,377 of NZ_JBITFP010000001.1, read as the reverse complement.
GCCGTTCCGCTTTCTCCTCTCATCGGCAGGGTCATCGGAGGTTGGCGGGTATGGGTCGGTTGTTCGGCACGGACGGCGTCCGCGGGCGGGCGAACGTGGATCTCACGCCCGAGTTGGCGCTCGCGGTGGCGGTCGCCGCCGCGCACACGCTCGCCGAGACGGACCGGAGTCATCCGCCGCTCGCGGTGGTCGGCCGGGACACCCGGGCCAGCGGCGAGATGCTGGAGGCCGCGGTCGTGGCCGGGCTGACCAGCGCCGGCGCCACGGTGATCCGGGTCGGCGTCCTGCCCACCCCGGCGGTGGCCTACCTCACCGCGGAGGCCAAGGCCGACCTCGGTGTGATGCTCTCCGCGTCGCACAACCCGATGCCGGACAACGGGATCAAGCTCTTCGCCGCCGGTGGGCACAAGCTGCCCGACGAGCTCGAGATGAAGATCGAGGCAGCGGTCGAGGCGAACGCCACCACCGCCTGGGACCGGCCGGTCGGCGCGGGCGTCGGCCGGGTGCACGACCTGCTCGACGGCGCCGACCACTACGTCCAGCACCTGGTCGGCACCGTGCCGCATCGGCTCGACGGGATCAAGGTCGTGGTCGACTGCGCGAACGGCGCGGCGGCCGAGGTCGCCCCGGTGGCTTACCGGGAGGCCGGCGCCGAGGTGATCGCCATCCACGCCGAGCCGGACGGGCTCAACATCAACGACGAGTGCGGCTCGAACCACATCGACGCGCTGCGCGCCGCGGTCGTCGAGCACGGCGCGCACCTGGGCATCGCGCACGACGGCGACGCCGACCGGTGCGTGGCGGTGACCGCCGACGGTGACGAGGTCGACGGCGACCAGGTCATGGCGGTGCTCGCGCTGGCCATGCGGGAGGCCGGCACGCTCACCGACGACACCCTGGTCGCCACGGTGATGAGCAACCTCGGGCTGCGGCTTGCGATGTCCGCCGAAGGCATCCGGCTGATCGAGACGAAGGTCGGCGACCGGTACGTGCTGGAAGAGCTGCGCGCCTCCGGGCTGGCCCTCGGCGGCGAGCAGAGTGGGCACATCGTGATGCCGGCGTACGCCACCACCGGCGACGGCGTGCTGACCGGGCTGCACCTGATGTCCCGGATGGCGGCGACCGGCCGGTCCCTGGCCGAGCTGGCCGCCGTGGTGACCAAGCTCCCGCAGGTGCTGATCAACGTCCCGGTCGGCGACCGGACCGTCGGCGCCGCCGCGCCGGCCGTCCGTGCCGAGGTCGAGCGGGCCGAGGCCGAGCTGGGCGGGACCGGCCGGGTGCTGCTGCGTCCGTCGGGCACCGAGCCGCTGGTCCGGGTGATGGTCGAGGCGGCCACCGAGGCGACCGCCCGGTCGGTCGCCGAGCGGATCGCCGACCAGGTCCGCGCCGCCAGCCCCGCGAACGCCTGACCGACCGCGCCGCGGCCGTTACCGCGAACTCGCCGGTCAGAGGCGGAGGCGGGCGGCCCGGTCGTAGGTGTCGGCCGGGTCCTCGCCCTCGGTGAGGTCGAGGTCCTCGACCACGCTGCCGTCGCCGAGCCGGACCAACCGGTCGCAGCGGGCCGCGATCGACCGCTCGTGGGTGGCCAGCAGGATCGTCATGCCGTGCCGCTCCCGCAGGTCGAGCAGCAGGTCGAGGATCTGGGCGCTGGTGGTCGAGTCGAGGTTGCCGGTGGGCTCGTCGGCCAGCAGCAGCCCGGGCGCGCCCATCAGCGCCCGGGCGATGGCGACCCGCTGCTGCTCGCCGCCGGAGAGCTGGGACGGCATCGCCCGCTCCCGGCCAGCCAGGCCGACGGCGTCGAGCAGCTCACGGGCCCGGGTCGCGTGGTCGGCCCGGCCGCGCTGCGGCAGCACCGGAGCGATCACGTTGTCCAGCACGGTCAACGCCGGCAGCAGGTGGTAGCGCTGGAAGACGAACCCGACCCGCTGCCGGTAGCGAGCCAGCGCGGCGCGGCGCAGCGCCGTGATCTCCACGTCGTCGACCGTGACGGTGCCGCTGTCGGCCTGTTCGATGGCGCCGATCAGGTGCAGCAGGGTGGACTTGCCGGAGCCACTGGGACCGGTCAGTGCCACCACCGATCCGGCCGTGATCTCCAACGAGACGTCGTCGACCGCGGTCAGCCGCTCGGCGCCGGCGCGGAACTGCCGGGTCAGCCCGAGGGTCCGGACCGTGCTGCCCGTCGTTGCCTCCATCGTCACTCCTCTGCGAGTAGCCGTGCGGTCGGGAGCCGGCGCAGCAACGCGGCCGGCACGAGCGCCGCGAGACAGGTGACCAGCACTCCGACGAGCGCCACCGCGGCGGCGACCAGGACCAGGGCGGCCGGCAGGCCACCGACCAGCCAGGCGGCCCCGGCGAGCCCGAGTCCCGCTCCGGTCAACGCCCCGAGCGCGCCGATGAGGAGCCCTTCGTAGCCGACCAGGCGGCCCAGCGCGGCGTCCGTCCAGCCGACGGCGCGCAGGGTGGACAACTCCGCGGCGCGGTCCCGGACGTTCAGGTAGAGCACGTCGGCGACGGCGCCCGCGCCGAGCAGGACGGTGACGACCGCGGCGAGGGTGTCCGCACCTCGTACGTTCAGCGAGACGGTGTCGCCGAGCAGGCTGCCGACGATCGCGCCACGGAAGGCGTAGGCCGCGGCGCTGACCAGGGTCAGCGCGGTCAGCCCGATGGCCAGCGCGCCCGCCCCGAGCAGGGTGCGCCCGGGGGTGCGAACCAGGTTGACCAGGGCCATCCCGAACAGGCCGCGGGGCCGACGTGCCCAGCGGGCCGGGGCCACCAGCGGCCGCAGGGCGGCGGCCGGGTGGGCGCGCGCGGCCCGCAGCGCCGGGGTCAGGCCCGCCACCAGCGCCAGCAGCAGAGCCACCGGTACGGCGAGCGCCGCCTGACGCCAACCGATCCCGATGTCCAGCGCGGCGGCCAGCGGGAACGCCAGCCCGAGGGCCAGCAGGCCGGCGGCCAGTCCCAGCGCGGCCACCTCGCCGAGGATCAGCGCCGCGATCCGGCGGGCCGGCCAGCCCAGGCAGGCGAGCACCGCCAGCTCCGGGCGCCGGTCGCGGACCGCGGCCGAGACCGCGTTGCCGAGGAACAGCCCGCAGACCACCAGCACCAGCCCGAAGAGCACGAGGCTCTTGCGGTCGACGGCCTTGGTGATGACCGAGGCCACCCCGAGGGCGGACCATGGCTCGGTCAGCCGCAGGTCGGGCCGGCCGAACGAGCCCGCGGGCAGCTCCACGGTCTGCGGAGCGGGAGACGAGCCGAAGGTGAGATCGACGTCCAGCCCGGTCGTGTCGGCGATCCGCTCGGCGATGAGCCGGACGCGCTCGGCGGACCGTTCGGTGTAGCCGGCGACGTCGCCGACCCGGACGCGAATCGCGCTGATCGGCGCCGTCCGGGTCGGGGTGGCGTCGCCCGCCAGCAGCTTCGGCACCGCGGCCAGGGTGGTGAGCAGCAGCGGCGGCGAGGAGAGGTAGCCGGCCGGGTTGCCGCTCGGCTCCAGCGGCCGACCGCCCAGCGCCTGGCGGCTGCGCTCGTCAGCGCCGTCGGTGCGCGGCGGCTCGTACGTCTCCAGCGGCACCCGGGACAGGTCGCTGAACCCGCGCAGCTTCTCCGGGTCGAAGATGCCGATGGTCCGCCAGAGCCGGAACTGGAGGTTCGCGCCCGTTGGCGGTTGAGGAAGCGCGGTCACCGGGCGGAAGCCGTTGTCGTCGGCCAGCCACGGACGGGGGCGGAAGTTGAGATTGTTCTGGCCGCCGTAGAGCGCGTGATCGAACGGCGGTCGCGCGACAGCTCGGAGGGTGCCGTCGGGAAGTCGCTCGTACTCCGGGGCACCGGCCTGAATGACCGTCTGCAAGTCGCCCGAGCAACAGCCGGTCTCGGAGATTCCCTCGGCGAGCAGGTCGCGGTACCCGTCGGTCAGTGCGTACTCCTCGGTCCCGGCCCCGACTCCGGTGGCGCGGCTCAGCGCCCGCTCCAGTTCGTCGATCGGCAGCCCCGCGGGCCGTGCCTGCGGCAGCCGGGTGAGGGCGGACCGCACGGTGACGTCGAGGTAGGGACGGCTGGTGCTCAAGACCGGGATCGACCGTTCGATCGCGCCGGGTCCGATGGAGGTCTCGGTGGTCGTGTCGTCCAACCGGAGCGACCGGCCCTCGGTCACCGCGCCGCCCAGGCCGACGAGGCGCTGCTCCGCGTCCGGGTCGACGGCAGCCAGCAGGAACGGCACCGTCACCCGGTAGGTGACCACCAGTTCGTCGGTGACGACGCGTTGGGCGCGGTCGGGCAGCCAGCTGTTCGCCTCGAAGCGCCCGTCGGGCAGCAGTCGGACGGTGTCCACGCTCCAGCTCTGGCGTTCGGAGGCCAGCCCACTGTTCGCCGGCTGCGAGATCAGGTGCGGGTCGCAGATCGGCTGGCTCCCTCCACCGGGAAGCACCTCCCGTGGGACCTGCCCGCACTGCGGGTCGTACCGGTACGTCCGGCCGTCGGAGTACGGGAACAAGGGGTCGTTCGGGTCTGTGCCCGCCTCGGGGTAGAGCAGTGGGCGCTTGGTCACGTACACGTAGCGCGGACTGCTGGGGGCGGTGGAGAGCCCACGCTCGGCGGTGAAGGTCGGGTCGAGTCGGATGACCTGCTGCTCCAAGGAGCGGTCGACTGCGTCGGTCAGGTCGAACCGGACCCGCACCGACGAGGTCGAGTAACCCAGCATCGCGATCGGAGCGGCCGCGTCGATGCCCGCGATCTGCTTGACCTGCTCGTACTGTGCGGGGGTGATGCCGCCGAAGAGGCCGGAAAGGTAGTTCGGGCGGACCAGCCCGCGCTCGGCCTCAAGCGGCGTGCGCGTCCCCTTGGGACGAACCAGGATGTCGTAGGCGGCCCGGGTGTTGCGCTCCACGGCGCCGGTGACGTCGAGGCGGGCGGTGGTGGTGGCACCGGTCAGGACGACGAAGCCGGTGGTCGCCACCAGCACTCCCGCCAGCAGCGCCACCGACCGCCCAGCACGGCCGCGCAGCTGCCCCCAGATGAACCCCAGCATGTCGCGCCTCCCCGTGTGCTACCTCACACTCTGCGCGTTACATTGTCACAATGCAAGACCTGGTCCGGTCGACCAGCGGTAAAGGAGGAGACAGTGGCGATCCAGCACGCGGTCCTGGCACTGCTCGCACGTGGCCCGAGTTACGGCTACGAGCTCAAAGGCGCCTTCGAGGCCGCCACCGGTCCACAGTGGGGCTCGCTCAACATCGGCCACCTCTACCAGATCCTCGACCGGCTCTCCCGGGACTCTCTGGTGGTCGCCGAGCGGCAGGCCCAGCAGGTCAAACCCGACCGGGTGGTCTACCAGATCACGCCCGCCGGCCGGGCCGAACTCGGTCGTTGGCTCAACGAGCCGAGCCCGCGCAGTGGCGGCTTCCGGGATGACTTCTTCCTCAAGGTCACCGCTGCTGCCCGATCGGGTTCCGCGCAGACGGTCCGCACGGTGCTGAGCAACCAGCGCGGGCACCTGCTGCGCGAGTTGCGCAACCTCGACGGGCTGCGTCGCAAGGCCGGCGACCCGGTGGTCGGGCTGCTGCTCGCTGCGGCGAGCCGACACGTCGAGGCCGACCTCGCCTTCGTCGATGATGCCGAGGCGGTGCTGCTGGCCGACGGCGGCGCGCTGCTCGCCACGCTGGCGGCCGCACCGTCGGAGATCACGACGCCCGCCGCCGACGCCTCGCCGCCCCCGCCGGCAGACGGCACCGGTCCGGCCCGGGCGGCCGGCTGACCCGCCGATCCCAGGGGTGCGGCCGGCTAGCGCCGCCTGGTCAGTCCACCGAGAGCCCGCGCAGCCGGGTGACCGCCTCGGCGAGCACCTCGGGGCGTTTGCAGAAGGCGAACCGGACCAACCGCCGGCCCGCCTCGGCGTCGTCGTAGAAGACCTGGGTCGGCACCGCCACCACGCCGCACCGCTCCGGCAGCGAGCGGCAGAACTCCACGCCGTCGCGCCCGCCGAGGGCGCTGACGTCGGCGGTGACGAAGTACGTCCCCTCCGGCGCGAGCACGTCGAAGCCGGCGTCGGCGAGGCCACCGACCAGTTGATCCCGGCGAGCCTGCAGGCCCGCTCGGAACCCGTCGAAGTAGTCGTCCGGCAGGGCCAGCGCCACCGCGACCGCGGGCTGCAACGGCGCGGCGTTGACGAAGGTGAGGAACTGCTTCACCCGCAGCGCCGCGGCGACCAACGCACCGGGTCCGCTCGCCCAGCCGACCTTCCAGCCGGTGCAGGAGAACGTCTTGCCGGCCGAGGAGATCCGCAGGGTGCGCTCCCGCATGCCGGGCAGGGTGGCCAGCGGCACGTGCGGGCTGGTGGCGTCGCCGAAGACAAGGTGCTCGTACACCTCGTCGGTCACCGCGTACACGTCGTGCTCCTGGCACAGCTCGGCGACCAGCGCCAGCTCGGCCGGGGTGAAGACCTTCCCGGTCGGGTTGTGCGGGGAGTTCAGCAGCACCAGCCGGGTCCGCGGCCCGAACGCCGCGCGCAGCGCGGCCGGGTCGAAGGCGTACCGGCCGTCGTCGGTGGGGCGCAGCGTGACCGGCCGGCGGACCGCGCCGGCCAGGGCGATCGAAGCGGCGTACGAGTCGTAGTACGGCTCGAAGCAGATCACCTCGTCGCCCGGCTCGCAGAGGGCGAGGATCCCGGCGGCGACCGCCTCGGTGGCTCCCGCCGTCACCACGATCTCGCCGTCCGGGTCGTACTCCAGCCCCCAGAAGCGGCGCTGGTGCGCCGCCACCGCCGCGCGCAGCGCCGGGACGCCGGGCCCCGGCGGGTACTGGTTCTGCCCCGAGCGCAGCGCGTCGACCGCCGCGGCGAGCATCTCCGGCGGGCCGTCGGTGTCCGGAAAGCCCTGCCCCAGGTTGACCGCGCCGGTGCGAACGGCCAGCGCGGACATCTCGGCGAAGATGGTCGTGCCGAACGGCCGCATCCGGGCCACCAGCGGGTCGACATCGGTGCTCGTCGTCACGTCCGCCAGCCTACGGCCCCACGCCCCGGGCTTGACCGGCCCGCTCAGCGGAAGCAGCTGGCCCGCCATCCGGTGCTGGTGGTCTCCTCCGTCAGCGGCTCGCCGCCGTCCACGGTGACCGAGCAGGCGATCGGTCGCTGACCGGAGTCCTTGGTCCTGCTGGCCTGCACCATCACCCGGTCCGGCTGGTCGGTGCGGATGCTCGCCCGCCACGGAAGCCGGGCCGCGTCCAGCCAGACGCGCTCGCCGTTCGCGTCGTAGTAGAGGATGTCGGCCCGCCCCTGCCCGGTCACCTCGTAGACCACGCTGCTCCGACCAGGGCCGGTGGACGGAGTCGTCGCGGGCCGGGTAGAGGACGTCGGCTCCGGCGCGGCGGTGCTGGCCGCCGCGGCGTCGTCGTCCTCGTGCCGGGGGTCGTCGGCGGGTGCCGCGGCCTGGGGCTGGTCGTCCGGCCGGAGCAGTGCGTACCCGCCGAGCCCGACGCCGCCGCAGAGCAGCAGCGCCACCACGAGGATGAGGCCGGTCGCCGGCCGCCGGGTCCGCCGCTCACCGGCCGGAGGGCGGGCCGGGCCGGTGGTCGGACCGACGACGGGTGGCCCGGCGTCGGCGGTCACCGAGTACGTCGGCGCGGCCGGGACCCACGGATCGGCGGCTGCCGCACGCGGATCGAGCGGGGCCCACGGCCCGGGTGCTGACGCATCGAACGAGGGCGGCTCGGCGGGGGAGAGTTCCTCGGGCATGTTGCTTCACTCCTGCTTGAGGGGTACCTGACCGGCAGCTGTCAGACGGCGGATGGTGCGGAGGGGTGGGCCTGCGCCCGCCGGCCCGCTCAGCCGAAGCAGCTCGCTCCCCATTTGGGCGCCGACACCTCGTCGACGGTCTTCCCGTCGACGGTGATCTTGCAGGCCACCGGTCCCTCGTCGGCGGAGTTGTGGGCGAGCACCATGACCCGGCCGGCGTCGTTCACCCGAAGGGTCAGCCGCCAGGGCAGCGCCACGCGCGCATCCTGGACGAAGTCGCCGTTGGCGTCGTAGTACTCCAGGTCCACCGGGCCGTCGCCGGTCACCTCGTAGCGCACCTGGATCGTGCCCGGCTCGCCGGACGGGGCCAGCGCGGGCTCGCTCGCCCACGGCGCGTCCTCGTCCTCCTCGTCCCCGTCCTCCGCGTCGTAGTACGGGTCGGAGTAGGGCTCGTCGGCGATCGGCCCGGACGGTCCCGGGACCTCCGCGTAACGCCGGAGGGCCACGACGCCGAGGGCGCCGCAGATGACCAGGACCAGGACGACCGCCGCGCCGATGATCGCGCCCACGGCCCCCGGCCGGCTGCCGGAGCGGGCCGGGGGAGCGGTCGGCTGCGCGTACGGCCACGGATTTCCGTACGGCGACTGGCCGCCGGGTGCGACGGTGCCCGGCGCGCCCCAGCCGGCCGGCGGGACGGTCCCCGCGGGCGGCGTCGGGACGGTTGGCGGCGGACCGTAACCGGGGTTGCCCGACCCGACGCCGGGGTCGGGGGGCGCCCACGGGCCCGGGGCCGGCCCGGTCGACGGGGTCGGGTCGCCGGAGGGTGAGACCTCGGACATCTGCGTTGCTCCGGGGATGAAACGCGGCCGCGGTGGCGGCGGAGGGGATGCCGGCCGGCGAGGTTGTCGCCGGCCCGCCGGGTTGCGGCCCTCAATGTACGGGTAGGCGGGGAGCGATGAGCGCCCGCGTTGTCGCACCTCGGGCCGGAGATCCGGGCCGTTCGGCGGCCCGGCTCGGGCGTTCGCTCAAAATCAGTGATCGATTACCGGACTTTCGCGCACGCGCGATGAGCGAAACTGGGTTAGGCTGCGGACCATGTGTGGAATCGTGGGTTACGCCGGCGCGCGGCCGGCGCTCGGCATCGTGCTGGACGGGCTGCGGCGGCTGGAGTACCGCGGCTACGACTCGGCGGGCGTCGCGATCGTCTGTGACGACGTGCTGCTGACCGAGAAGAAGGCCGGCAAGCTGGCCAACCTGGAGAAGGTGCTCTCCGAACGGGCCGCCGACGACCCCACGTCCTGCGCGGCCAGCCCGATCGGCATCGGTGACGGCACCACCGGCATCGGGCACACCCGCTGGGCCACCCACGGCGGTCCCACCGACCGCAACGCGCACCCGCACGTCGCCCCCGACGGCCGGGTCGCGGTGATCCACAACGGCATCATCGAGAACTTCGCGCGGCTCCGCACCGAGCTGGAGGCCGACGGCGTCCAGTTCACCAGCGACACCGACACCGAGTGCGCCGCGCACCTGCTCTCCGCCGCGCTCGCCGACCTGCGTGCCGCCGGCCACCCGGACGGCCCGCAGCTGCTCGCCGCCGGCATGCGGGTGGTCTGCCAGCGCCTGGAGGGCGCCTTCACGCTGCTCGCCGTCGATGCCTCGGTGCCCGGCGCGGTGGTCGGCGCCCGCCGCAACTCGCCGCTGGTGGTGGGCCGGGGCGACGGGGAGAACTACCTCGCCTCCGACGTGGCCGCGTTCATCGAGCACACCCGGGAAGCGGTCGAGCTGGGCCAGGACCAGATCGTGCTGATCACCGGGGACACCATCGAGATCACCGACTTCGACGGCCAGCCCGCCAGCGGCAAGGACTTCCACATCGACTGGGACTCGTCCGCCGCCGAGAAGGGCGGCTACGACTGGTTCATGCTCAAGGAGATCGAGGAGCAGCCGCAGGCCGTCGCCGACACACTGCTCGGCCGGCTCACCGACTCCGGCGAGATCATGCTCGACGAGGTCCGCCTCAGCGACCAGGATCTGCGCGACGTCGACAAGATCTTCATCGTCGCCTGCGGCACCGCGTACCACTCCGGCCTGGTCGCCAAGTACGCGATCGAGCACTGGACCCGGATTCCCTGCGAGGTGGAGCTGGCCAGCGAGTTCCGCTACCGCGACCCGGTGCTCGACCGGTCCACGCTGATCGTGGTGATCTCGCAGTCCGGCGAGACGATGGACACCCTGATGGCGCTGCGGCACGCCAAGGAGCAGAAGGCCCGGGTGCTGGCCATCTGCAACACCAACGGCTCCACCATCCCGCGCGAGTCCGACGCGGTGCTCTACACGCACGGCGGTCCGGAGATCGCGGTCGCCTCCACCAAGGCGTTCCTCACCCAGCTGGTCGCCTGCTACCTGATCGGCCTGCACCTGGCCCAGGTACGCGGGATCAAGTTCGCCGACGAGGTCGCCGCCGTGGTCGCCCAGCTCCAGGACGTGCCGGGCAAGCTCCGCGACCTGCTGGAGCGGATCGAGCCGGTACGTGAGCTGGCCCGCGAGCTGAAGTCCGAGCCGACCGTGCTCTTCATCGGCCGGCACGTCGGCTACCCGGTGGCGCTGGAGGGCGCGCTCAAGCTCAAGGAGCTGGCGTACATGCACGCCGAGGGCTTCGCCGCCGGTGAGCTGAAGCACGGGCCGATCGCGCTGATCGACAAGGGCACCCCGGTGGTCTGCGTGGTGCCCTCCCCGGCCGGCCGGGGGATGCTGCACGACAAGGTCGTCTCCAACATCCAGGAGGTGCGGGCGCGCGGCGCCCGGACCATCGTGATCGCGGAGGAGGGCGACGAGGCGGTGGTCCGCTACGCCGACCACCTGATCTACGTGCCGCGTACGCCGACGCTGCTCGCCCCGCTGCTCACCACCGTGCCGTTGCAGATCCTGGCGGCCGAGATCGCCGCCGCCCGTGGTCACGACGTCGACCAGCCGCGCAACCTCGCCAAGTCGGTGACCGTCGAGTAGCCGACGACGTACGACCCGGCCCCGACCGCCGTATCCCGGCGGTCGGGGCTCTGTCATGTCACGGCCGCGCGGCCGCCGGGCCGGAGCGCGCATGCGTCACCGCCCGAGCACGATGCGGGCCATGCCGTCCAGGGCCGGATTGCCCGGCTCCCAGTAACCCGTGTGCCCGTGCCGGCCGCTGGGGAAGACCTGGCCACCGAAGCTCGCCGCGGCCGGGTCCCGGCCGAACCAGAGTTCGTGCTCACCGCGCCCCGGCAGGCCGAGCGCGGCGGCCAGCGGCGACACGTCGAGCAGCGGCGGCCGGAGCAGCTCGCCCGGCGGCCGGGCCAGCCGGATCGCGTCGTCCGGTGCGCTGCTCGCCCAGACCTGCTCGGGTGGCAGGCGCAGCTCGGCGGCGTGGGCGACGCCGACCCCCGGCGAGCCGACGAAGACCAGCGCGTCGGCCGCCAGCCCGTGATCCCGGGCGGCAGTGCCCACCACCAGCGACCCGTAGCTGTGCCCGAGCACCGTCTGTCGGGCCGGAGGGCCGTCATGGGTGGCCCGCAGCCCCTCCTGGAAGAGGTGCAGCGCCGGGCCGGCGTCCCGAGCCTGGCCGGCGAAGACCGCCTCGTGCAGGAAGTCCGGTGCGTCGTAGTCGAGCCAGAGCACGGCTGCGCTCCGCTCGCCGGGGTCGAGCGCGGCGCACCGTTCCAGCACCCGCGCGGCCCGGCCCAGCTCGCCGGGCGCGTCGTCGAGGCCGGCGGTCATGCCCGGCACGTAGGTCAGCACCCGGTCGGCCTGGTCGGGGTCGCCCAGCGCCACCACCACCCGGCCCTCGCCGGCCGGATCCAGCCCGAGCAGGTAGGCGCGCGGCCCCGCCGACCCGGTCAGCCGGTCGGCGAGCACGTCCAGGCCGGCCAGCCGCCCGTCGAGCGCGTGCAGCCGGATGGTCTCGACCGGCCCGGGTGGCACCCGGGCGAGCAGGCGGCCCCGCTCGGCGAGCAGCTCCGCGCGGTGGGCGCCGAGCAGCAGCCGGTTGGCCTGGTCCCGCGCTGCCACCGGCACGCCGTCCAGCCGGCCGACCAGGACCGGCTCGTGCGCCACCAACCAACGCCGCTCGGCCGGCGTCAACCCCGCCCACCACGCTCGGACCTGCGCGGGAGTGGCGTCGGGCGCCGGCCGGCTGGACGGCGGGGTGGCCGGCCAACCCGCCCCGACGGCGGTGGTCAGCTCGTCCAGCCGTGCGGTAACCGCCCGGTCGGCGGCCCCGGCCAGCTCCAACGCCCCACGCAGCTCCGTGGCCACCCGGGCCGCCGCCGGGCCGTCCCGTTCACTCGGCCGGGCCCGGGCCGGATCCGCGCCGACCCGGCCGTCCCGGTCGACCAGCAACCCGGACGCGTCGGCCAGTGCCACCGCCGCGGCCAGCCGACCCTTCGCGGCGGCGAGCCGGGCCGCGTAGTCGGCGAGCACCTGGTCGGCCTCGATCAGCGCGGGAGCGATCGAGGTCAGCTCGCCGCGCAGCACGGTGAGCCGGCCGTCGGCCGCCGTGGCCGCCGGGCCCGACCAACCGGCGCGCAGTGCCGTCGCCCGCTCGGTCAGCTCGCCGGCCCGCCGGTCGACCAGGCCGGTCAACCCCGCCCAGGCCGCGCCCGCGGCCCGCCACGCGCCGGGATCGGCCGCCCAGAGCTGGTCGTAGCCGACCGCCGGCCCGGCCGTCCCGGGCCGGGCGTTCCCGACCTCGGCCGTCCCGACCTCGGCCGTCCCGACCCCGGCCGTCCCGACCCCGGCCGTCCCGACCCCGGCCGTCCCGACCCCGGCCGTCCCGACCCCGGCCGTCCCGACCCCGGCCATCCCGACCCCGGCCGTTCCGGGCCTGGCGGTTCCGGGCCCGGCCGTTCCGAGTCGGGCCGGAATGCCGGCTCGGAGCTGGGCGGTCACCGGGGCAGGGTGGCGAGGCGACGGGCCGCGCGGTCGTCGACGGCCTGGTATGCCGTCACCGCCGCCCGCACCGCACCGCCGGTCGCGGCCACCCGGCCACCCAGCCCGCCCAGCCAGCCGTGCACCGCCGACTCCAGCCCGGCCAGCGCCGGGCCCGCCCGCCGCTGCGGGGCGGGCACCACCAGGCCCGGCGCCCAGGCCAGCCCGCGCGCCAGTCGGTGGGCGTCGTCGTCCAGCCCCCGGGCCACGTGGCGCAGGGCCTCCGGCTGGACGGTGAACGGCTCCTCGGTCATCCCGCACCCCCGTGTGTGGATCGACATCGACACCGGTGACGTTAGGTGTCCGGCGGGCCGCCCCGGGCACCCTGTGGACAGCGGGCGGTTGGCACACGCGTCGGTCGTCCACAGGCGTTGCCGGGGCCCACGCCGGCCGCTAATGTGCCGGCTTCCGCGCCGGTAGGGTGAGCTGGTGATCGTCGCTGTCGGCATCGACGTCGTCCTGGTCGACCGGTTCGCCCGGGCGCTCGCACGGACGCCGCTGCTCGCCGACCGGCTCTTCACCGAGGCCGAGCGCTACACCCGCTCCGGCAATCCACGCTCGCCCGAGTCGCTCGCCGCCCGCTTCGCCGCCAAGGAGGCGGTGGCCAAGGCGCTCGGCGCGCCGGCCGGGCTGAGCTGGCACGACTGCGAGATCGTGCCGGACCCGGACGGGCGGCCCTGGCTGACCGTCTCCGGCACGGTGGCCGCGGCGGCGATCGAGCGCGGAGTGAGCCGCTGGCACCTCTCGCTGTCGCACGACGGCGGGATCGCCTCGGCGATGGTGGTCGCGGAACACTGAGATCGCTCGGGCTGCCGACCGGCACGCCCGCGAGTGGGGACGGGGGCCGACGGCATGAGACCGGTGTGGCGGGTGGCGGACGTACGCGCGGCGGAGGCCGGCCTGATGGCCACCCTCCCGCCCGGGACGCTGATGCAGCGCGCGGCCGGTGGGCTGGCGCGCCGCTGCGCGCTGCTGCTCGCCGACCGGGGCGGGGTGTACGGCTCGCGGGTGCTGCTGCTGGTCGGTTCCGGCGACAACGGCGGCGACGCCCTCTTCGCCGGTGCGCAACTGGCCCGGCGGGGCGCGGCCGTGTCGGCTCTGCTGGTCACCCCGGGGCGGGCGCACGCCGAGGGGCTGGCCGCGCTGCGGGCCGCCGGCGGACGCGTGGTCGACCGGCCACCGGCCGTGGTCGACCTGCTGCTGGACGGGATCGTCGGGATCGGCGGCACGGGTGGTCTGCGGGAGACCGCGGAGCAGTTGGCGGCCAGCCTGGTCCGGCACCGCGGTCGGGACGGCGAACGGGCCACGGTGGTGGCGGTGGACGTCCCGAGCGGGGTCGCGGTGGACACCGGCCACGTGCCGATGACCGCCGCCGGCCGGCCGAGTGCGATCCGGGCCGACGTGACGGTGACCTTCGGGGCCTTGAAGCCGGCGCTGGTGGTGGGCCCCGCCGCGCCGCTGGCCGGCCAGGTCGAGCTGGTCGACATCGGGCTGGAGCCGTGGCTGCGCGGCAGTCCCGCGCTGCGGGTCACCGAGTGGTCCGACGTCGTCGACTGGTGGCCGACCCTCGGCCCGGCCTCGGAGAAGTACAGCCGGGGGGTGGTCGGGGTGGCCACCGGCTCGGCGACCTATCCGGGCGCCGCGGTGCTCTCCGTCGGCGGTGCGCTGGCCGGGCCGACCGGGATGGTCCGCTACGCCGGCGGCGCCCGGGCCGAGGTGGTGCACCAGCACCCGTCGGTGATCGCCACCAGCCGGGTCGCCGACGCCGGCCGGGTGCAGGCGTGGGTCTGCGGCTCGGGGCTGGGCACCGGCGACGACGCGGCGAGCGAGCTGCGCGCGGTGCTCGCCGCGCCGGTGCCGGTGGTGCTCGACGCCGACGCGCTCACCCTGCTGGTCGACGGCTCGCTCGCCGAGCAGCTGCGCCGTCGGGACGCGCCGATCGTGGTCACCCCGCACGACCGGGAGTTCACCCGGCTCAGCGGGGAGGAGCCGGGTGCGGACCGGGTCTCCGCCGCGCTGCGGCTCGCCGCCTGGATGAACGCGGTGGTGCTGCTCAAGGGCGACCGCACGGTGATCGGCACCCCGAACGGCCAGGCGTACGTCAACCCGACCGGCACCTCGGCGCTGGCCACCGGGGGCACCGGGGACGTGCTGGCCGGGCTGCTCGGCTCGCTGCTCGCCGGCGGGGTGCCGGCGGCGGAGGCGGCCGCCGCGGCGGCGTACCTGCACGGGCTGGCCGGCCGGGAAGCGGCCCGCGGCGGACCGGTGACCGCGCCCGACGTGGCGACCGCGTTGCGTCCGGTCGTCGCCCGGCTGGGCTGACCGTCCCGCCGACCGTCCCGGCGACCGGTTCCGGGCGGTCGCCGTGCGTCGACCAACGGCGTGATCACGGTGGAAAGTAGGCTGGGGCCATGTGGCAGGCCGAGGTGCGCGTTGATCTGGACGCGATCCGTGAGAACGTGAGCCGACTCCGGTCCGGCACCACCGCCGAGCTGATGGCGGTGGTGAAGGCGGACGGGTACGGCCACGGCATGATCCCGTCCGCCCGCGCCGCGCTCGACGGCGGCGCGGACTGGCTCGGCGTCTGCACCCTCGACGAGGCGCTCACGCTACGCCGGGCCGGGATCACCGTGCCGGTGCTGGCCTGGCTGCTCGCCCCCGGGCTGCCGCTGCACGAGGGGGTCAGCGCCGGGGTCGACCTGGCCGCCGCCAGCCTGCCCCAATTGGACGAGATGCTCGACGCGAGCCGCCGGGCCGAGCGCCCCGCCCGGCTGCACCTCAAGATCGACACTGGCCTCTCCCGCGGCGGGGCCACCGTCGCGGACTGGCCGGCTCTGCTCGACGCGGCCGCGAAGGCGCAGGCCGACGGCCTCATCGAGGTGGTCGGGGTGTGGAGCCACTTCGTCTACGCCGACATGCCCGGTCACCCGACCACCGACCGGCAGCTGGCCGTCTTCCACGAAGGGCTGGCCATGGTCGAGCAGGCCGGGCTGCGCCCGCGCTACCAGCACCTGGCCAACTCGGCGGCCACCCTCACCCGGCCGGACACCCACTTCGACCTGGTCCGGCCCGGGCTGGCCGTCTACGGACTCTCGCCGATCGCCGGGGAGACCTTCGGGCTGCGCCCCGCGATGACCGCCCGGGCCCGGGTGATGCTCACCAAGCGCGTACCGGCCGGCACCGGCGTCTCGTACGGGCACACCTACACCACCGACCGGGAGTCGAACCTGGCGGTGGTGCCACTCGGCTACGCCGACGGGGTGCCCCGGCACGCCTCCAACAGCGGACCGGTGCAGCTCGGCGGCGCCCGGCGGGTCATCTCCGGCCGGGTCTGCATGGACCAGTTCGTGCTGGACTGCGGCGACGACCCGGTGGCCGCCGGCGACGTGGCGACGCTCTTCGGCAGTGGCGCGGACGGTGAGCCGACGGCTGACGACTGGGCCGACGCGGTGGGCACCATCAACTACGAGATCGTCACCCGGTTCGGTGGCACCCGGGTGCCGCGGGTCTACGACGGCGAGCGCCCGTGAGCGCGAGGAGTGAGCCGGGTTTGCGAGCCCCGCAGTCGCGAGCCAAGGTGGCCCCGTGAGTCGGTACCGCATTCCCCGGCCGCGGACGGCGACCGGTCGGGTCGCCGGGGTGGTCGGCGCCGCGGTGGGCGTGGCCGCGGCCGGGCTCGCCGCCGGTGTCGCCACCGAGCGGGCCCTGGTCCGCCGGCTCAAGGCCGACCCGTCCGATCCCTGCGCGCTCGAACCCTTCGACCAGCTGCGGTACGACGAGGCGTTCCGGCTGGAGTTGCCGGACGGCACCGACATCCACGTCGAGGTGGTCGAGCCGACCCGCCCGGTGCCGGGCAACCCGACGGTCGTGCTGGTGCACGGCTTCTGCCTGGACATGGGGACGTTCCACTTCCAGCGCCGGATGCTCACCGAGCGGGGCGAGCACCGGGTGGTCGCCTACGACCAGCCCGGGCACGGCCGCTCCGGCCGGCTGGAGACCGGGGAGTACGACCTCGCCGCGCTGGGTCACACCCTGCGCCGGGTGATCGACCGGACCGCCCCCGAGGGGCCGCTGGTGCTGGTCGGTCACTCGATGGGTGGGATGACCATCATGGCCTTCGCCGAACTGTTCCCGGAGATGTTCGGCGACCGGGTGGTCGGCACCGTGCTGATGGCCACCTCGGGCGGGCTGCTCGCCGAGACGAAGCTGGTGGCCCCGGCGCTGCTCGGCCGGGTCGGCGGGCCGATGCTGTTCATGATGAGCAACGCCACCCGGTACGGCGGCACGGTGATCGACAAGGCCCGCAAGTCGACCTCGAACGTGGCCTGGCTGCTGACCCGGAAGTACGGCTTCGGCACCCGGAAGCCCAGCCCGGCCCTGGTGTCGTACGTGGAGACGATGAACTCGCGTACGTCCGCGGACACGGTCACCCGTTACCTGCGGACGCTCGCTACGCACTCCCGATATCCCGCGCTGGCCGCGCTCGCCGACACACCGGTGCTCGTGGTGGTCGGCGACAAGGACATGATCACCCCGGTGACCCACTCCGAGGAGATCGTCCGGCGGCTGCCGCACGCCGAGTTCATCAAGATCTCCGACAGTGGGCACGTGGTCATGCTGGAACACGCGGTCGAGGTCAACGCCGCGTTGGCGAGTTTCCTGGAGGGACTGTGAGTCAGGTCGTGAAGCTGCCGACCCTGGCCGACACGCACGAGTTCGGCCATCGGCTCGCCGGTGTGCTGCGCGCCGGCGACCTGGTCCTGCTGACCGGGCCACTGGGCGCCGGCAAGACCGCGCTGACCCAGGGCATCGGCGCGGGGCTCGGCGTGCTCGGCGACATCACGTCGCCGACCTTCGTGATCGCCCGGGTGCACCGGCCGGACCGGGCCCGGGGCGGGCGGGTGGCGCTGGTGCACGCCGACGCGTACCGGCTGGGCGAGGCCGCCGACCCGCGGGCCGAGATCGACGACCTGGACCTGGACGCCTCGGTGGACGAGTCGGTGACCGTGGTCGAGTGGGGCGAGGGCATGGTCGAGCAGTTGGTCGACGCGCATCTGCGGGTCCGCATCGACCGCCGTGACGACGACACCCGGATCGTCGAGCTGGACCCGGTCGGCGGCGACTGGGCCCAGCGCCTGGCCGCTCTGCGCTGACCGGAGCCGGTCCGCCGGCACGCTGTCGGAGCGGGCTGGTAGGAAGGGCCGACCGACTGCGAAAGGTTGCCGATGCCCGACGTACCCGCCCTGGATCTGCTCGCGCTACTGCCGGAGGAGTGGCGGGCCGCCCTCACCCCGCACCTCGATCCGGCCCGCACCGCGGCCTTGGCCGAGTTCGTCGCCCGGGAATACGCCACCGGGACCGTCTTCCCGCCCTTGGCGGACCTCTTTTCCGCCTACCGGCTCTGCTCGCCGCAGGCGTGCCGGGTGCTGATCCTCGGGCAGGACCCCTACCACCGGGCCGGGCAGGCGCACGGGCTCAGCTTCAGCGTCCGCGAGGGGGTGAGCGTCCCGCCGTCGCTGCGCAATGTCTTCAAGGAGCTTGGCGAGGACCTCGGGGTGCCGAAGCCGCGCAGCGGCAACCTCGACGGGTGGGCGGCCCAGGGTGTGCTGCTGCTCAACTCGGTGCTGACCGTTCGCCAGGCCACCCCCGGCTCGCACGCCAACTCCGGCTGGGAGGAGTTCACCGACGCCACCATCCGGGCGCTCGACGCGTCGCCGAGTCGGGTGGTCTTCCTGCTCTGGGGCGGCTACGCCCGCAAGAAGGCGGCGCTGGTCACCAACCCGCAGCACGTGGTGCTGGAGGCGGGTCACCCGAGCCCGATGAACCCGCGCGGCTTCCTCGGCAGCCGGCCGTTCAGCGCGGCCAACAAGGCACTCGCCGACGCCGGCCTGCCCACCATCGACTGGGAGAAGTCAGCCGGCTGACCCCGCCCGCCGCCGACGATGGCGCCGGAGCAGCTCGGCCGCGCGCGGATCGGTCACCTCCAGGTCGACCAGAGGCACCACCGGATAGCTCCGTTCGCCGTGCCGCACCTCGACGGCGTGGGGCAGCTCGTCGCACATGCTCGCCCGGATCTCGCCGTGGCGGGTCTGCCAGCGGTGCTCGCCCTGCTCCTCGGGCTCCAGGTGCACGCCGCCGAATTCACCCCACCGGGCGTTCCAGCGTTGCCCGTAGGCGGCCTCGAGCCACCGGGTGAAGCGGGCCGAGTCGCGCCAGCGGATCGCGACCTCCAGGGTGTCGACCGGGAGTGGGGCGCCCTGGAGCAGCGCGGCCGTGCCGCCCGTGATCACGTACGGCAGGTCACCGAGGTTGTCCAGCAGCCGGTGCAGGCCCAGCTCGTCGATCCGGTCGGCCAGCGGGCGCGCGGCCAGCTCGGCCAGCGTGGCGTCCACGTGCGCGTCGAGCGGCTCGACCGCCACGGTGAGCTGCACGTCCATCGCGGCGAGCAGCCGCTCCAGCAGCGGCAAGCCGGCCGCCCGGTCGCCGCGCTCGATTCGGGCCACGGTGGCCTGGCTGACGCCGGCCAGGCTCGCCAGCTCGCGCTGGCTGAGTTCGCGCGACTCGCGCTGCTGCCGGACGGTACGGCCGAGGAGGTGGACGAGGCGGGTTGGCATTCCGGCATGGTCGGGCATGTCCCAGTGCGCGCGATACCGCAGAGGCATATTGATGACTCAGCGGTATCACGCTCGCCGGTGCAGGCGGGGGAGCAGCAGTCCGATTGGCGGCGCCCCCCGGAGGGGTCGTCGGGCCGACGCGCGGTGCGGGCCGGGTGTCGGTGGGGGCGGGGCGTTACCGGGCGTGACGACGGGGGCGGCTAGGCTGGCTTACCGTGCTCGTACTCGTGGTGGACAGCTCGACCCCTGCGGTGACCGCGGCGCTGGTGGAGGTTTCGGCGGACGGTGTGACGTCCCGGGCGCACCGGTGCACGGTCGATGCCCGGGCGCACGGCGAACTGCTCGCGCCCCAGGTCGACGCGGTCCTGGCCGACGCCGACGCCCGCCCGGGCGACCTGGGCGCCATCGTCGCCGGGCTCGGCCCGGGGCCCTTCACCGGGCTGCGGGTGGGCCTCGTCACCGCCGCCACCATGGGCCAGGTGCTCGGCATCCCCACGTACGGTGTCTGCTCGCTGGACGGCATCGGCCACCCGGCGGCGGCCGGCGAGCCGGTGCTGGCCGCCAGCGACGCCCGCCGCAAGGAGCTCTACTGGGCCGTCTACGACGGCGCCGGCCAGCGGATCGTCGGGCCCGAGGTGTCCACGCCGGCGGTGGCCGCCGCGCGCGCCCGCGAGCTGGCGGCGACCGTCGCGGTCGGCGACGGGGCGCACCGCTACGCCGAGGCGCTGGGCCTGCCGGTCCGGGTCGAGCCGCGCTACCCGGACGCCACCGTGCTGGCGCTGCTCGCCGGCGAGCGGATCCGGGCCGGCGCGCCCAGCGAGCGACTCACCCCGCTCTACCTGCGTCGTCCGGACGCGGTGGCGACCATCGCGCGCAAGCCGGTGCTGCCGTGAGCGGGATCCACCTGGAGCGGTTCCGGTGGTGGCACATCGACGACGTGCTGCCGATCGAGGCGGACCTCTTCGGCGCCGAGCAGTGGTCGCCGGCGATGTTCTGGAACGAGCTGGCCAACGGGCACCACTACCGGGTCGCCGTCGACGCCGACGGCGCGGTGCTCGGCTACGCCGGGCTCGCCGGGGCCCCGCCGAACGAGGTGTGGGTGCAGAACATCGCGGTCCGCCGCGACGCCCAGCGGCGCGGCGTCGGCCGGGTCCTGCTGGAAGAGCTGCTCGCCGAGGCCACCCGGCGCGGCGCGCGCAGCACCCTGCTGGAGGTTGCGGTGGACAACGCCGCAGCCCAGCGGCTCTACGCGACGTACGGGTTCGAGCCGATCGGGGTGCGGCGCGGCTACTACCAACCGAGCAACACCGACGCGCTGGTCATGCAGCGGGACGAGGACTGATCCCATGGCCGACGAACCGCTCATCCTCGGCATCGAGACCTCGTGCGACGAGACCGGTGTCGGCATCGTCCGCGGGCACACCCTGCTCGCCGACGCGCTCGCCTCCAGCGTCGAGGAGCACGCACGGTTCGGCGGCGTGGTGCCCGAGGTGGCCAGCCGGGCCCACCTGGAGGCGATCGTGCCGACCATGGACCGGGCGCTCGCCGAGGCCGGCGTCACCCTCGCCGACATCGACGCCATCGCGGTCACCTCCGGCCCCGGTCTGGCCGGCGCGCTGCTGGTCGGGGTGGCCGCCGCCAAGGGGTACGCGCTCGCCGCCGAGAAGCCGGTCTACGGGGTGAACCACCTGGCCGCGCACGTGGCGGTGGACACCCTGGAGCACGGTCCGCTGCCCGAGCCGGCGATCGCACTGCTCGTCTCCGGCGGGCACTCGTCGCTGCTGCTCGTCGACGACCTGGCCCGCGGCGTCACCCCGCTGGGCGCCACCATCGACGACGCCGCCGGGGAGGCGTTCGACAAGGTCGCCCGGCTGCTCGGGCTGCCGTTCCCGGGCGGCCCGCCGATCGACCGCGAGGCGCGGTCCGGCGACCCGGCGGCCATCGGCTTCCCGCGCGGGCTGACCGCCGCCAAGGACCTCGCCGCGCACCGGTACGACTTCTCGTTCTCCGGCCTGAAGACCGCGGTGGCCCGCTGGGTGGAGGCCCGACAGCGGGCCGGCGAGCCGGTGCCGGTCGCGGACGTGGCCGCGTCCTTCCAGGAGGCGGTCTGCGACGTGCTGGTCAGGAAGGCGCTGGACGCCTGCCGCAGCAACGGGATCGAGACGCTGGTCATCGGCGGGGGAGTGGCGGCGAACTCGCGGCTGCGCGCGATGGCCGAACAGCGGGCCGAGAAGCACGGCATCCGGGTCAGGGTGCCCCGTCCCAAGCTCTGCACCGACAACGGGGCGATGGTGGCCGCGCTCGGCTCGCACCTGGTAGCCGCCGGCGTCGCACCGAGCCGGCTCGACCTGCCGGCGGACTCGGCCCTGCCGCTCACCACGGTCAGCGTGTGACGGGGGCGGCCGACATGATCGTCAGGATGTGGGAGGCGCGCGCGGAGTCGTACGCCGTCGCGGACCTGATCACCTGGGTCTGCGACACCGCGCTGCCCGACTTCGAGCACGACCCGCTGCACGTGTCCAGTGAGGTCTACTCCTCCACCGACCACCGGGTCGTGGTCATCTCGAAATGGCGCAACAGCCCGCGGCCGCTGCCCGACCCGCCCGCCATGCTGGTCGCCCGGCCGCCCCACTCGTGGGACTTCACGCAGGTCGACCGCTGATCAGCGGGCGGTAATTGGTTCGCGCCGCCACCCGTCGGCCGCCTAGCGTCGAAGGGCCATGCGCTTCTCACCGGCCGGGGAACCCGGCGTACCCGATTCCCGGTCGGCGACCCGCTACCTGATCTGGCTGGCCGCCCGGCACAAGCTGCTCTTCAGCGCCGGGCTGCTGCTCGGTGTCACCTGGATGGTGGCCCAGGCGCTGATGCCGGCCGCCGTCGGTCGGGCCGTGGACGGGCTCAGCCGCCGGGACTCCGACGCGCTGCTCACCTGGGGTCTGGTGCTCCTCGGCCTGGGCGTGCTCCAGGCCGTCGCGGGGATCCTGCGCCACCAGTGCGCGGTGCGGAACTGGCTGGCCGCCGCCTACCGGACGGTGCAGCTCACCGTGGCGACCGCGAACCGGCTCGGTGCGGCCCTGCCCCGCCGGGTCGCCACCGGCGAGGTGGTGAGCATCGGCACGTCGGACATCGAACAGATCGGCCACGCGATCGACATCACCGCCCGGGGCACCGGCGCGCTGGTCGCCATCGCGACCGTGGCGGTGATCCTGCTGGACGCCTCGATGCCGCTCGGCCTGGTCGTGGTCCTGGGCGTACCGGTGCTGATGGCGGTGGTCGGGCTGCTGATCCGGCCGCTGCACCGGCAGCAGCACGCGTACCGGGACGCGGAGGGGGCACTGACCACGCGGGCCGGCGACATCGTCTCCGGGCTGCGGGTGCTGCGGGGCGTCGGCGGCGAACCGGTGCTCTCGGCCCGTTACCGCGACGAGTCGCAGGCGCTTCGTACGCACGGCGTCCGGGTGGCCCGGGTCCAGGCGCTGCTGGAGGCGGCGCAGGTGCTGCTGCCCGGCGCGTTCCTGGTGCTGGTGACCTGGCTCGGTGCCCGGTTCGCGCTGGCCGGCCAGATCAGCGCCGGGCAGCTCGTCGCCTTCTACGGCTACACGGCGTTCCTGGTCAGCCCGCTGCGGCAGCTCACCGAGGCGGTGGACAAGCTGACCCGTGGGCACGTGGCGGCCCGGCGGGTGGTCCGGCTGCTACAGCTCACCCCGGAGCTGGTCGACCCGGCCCGCTCGGCGACCGTGCCGGACGGCCCGGGTGAGCTGGTCGACGTCGAGTCCGGGGTGCGGGTGCCGCCGGGCCGGTTCACCGCGCTGGCCGCCGCCGTGCCCGAGGACGCCGTCGCGATCGTCGACCGGCTCGGCCGGTACACCGACTCGGACGCGACGCTGCACGGCGTACCGCTGCGGGAGCTGGCGCTGGCGACGGTGCGGGAGCGGGTCCTGGTGGCCGACAACGACGCGCGGCTCTTCACCGGGCAGCTCCGCGCGGAGCTGGACCCGCACGGGGCGGCCGACGACGCGGCGCTCGACGCGGCGCTGCGGGCGGCGAGCGCCTCCGACATCGTCGACGCGCTGCCGGACGGGCTGGACAGCCTCGTCGCCGAGCGTGGTCGGGAGTTCTCCGGCGGGCAGCAGCAGCGGCTGCGGCTGGCCCGGGCGCTGGTCGCCGACCCGGAGACCCTGCTGCTCGTCGAGCCCACCAGCGCGGTCGACGCGCACACCGAGGCCCGGATCGCGGCGCGGCTCGGCGTCGCCCGCGACGGCCGCACCACCCTGGTCTGCACCACCAGCCCGCTGCTGCTCGGGCACGCCGACCACGTGATCTTCGTGGAGGACGGCAAGGTGGTCGCCGAGGGCAGCCACGCCGACCTGCACGACACCGAGCCGCGCTATCGGAGCACGGTCAGCCGAGGGGAGGACTGATGGCCGTCGCGCTGCCGGTCGCCGACGCGGCGCAGGTGCGCCGCTACGCGCGTACGCTGGTCCGCCGTCATCCGCGTGCCCTCGCCGCCGCGCTCGGCCTGCACGCGTTGGGCGCGGCGGCCGGCCTGGTCGCCCCGCGCCTGCTCGGCGACCTGGTCGAGGGCATCTCCCGGGGCACGTCCCGGGTGACGGTGGACCGGATCGCCCTGTTGATCGCCGGTTTCGTGCTGGTGCAGGCGGTGCTGGTGCGGTTCGCCCACCTGGCTTCGGCGCGGCTCGGTGAGCGGGTGCTCGCCGAGCTGCGCGAGGAGTTCGTCGACCGGGTGCTCGCCCTGCCGCTGGCCACTGTGGAGCGGGCCGGCACCGGGGACCTGCTCACGCGCACCTCCCGGGACGTCTCGGCGCTGTCCCGGACGGTCCGCCTCGCGGTGCCCGAGACGCTGATCGCGATCGTCACCGCCGGCTTCATCATCGGCGCGTTGCTCCTGGTCGGCCCGCTGCTCGCGGTGCCCTGCCTGATCGCGGTGCCGGTGCTCTGGGCCGGCACCCGCTGGTACCTGCGCCGGGCGCCCGCCGGGTACCTGCGGGAGAACGCGGCCTACTCGGACATCACCGACGGGATCAGCGAGGCCGTCGAGGGGTCGCGGACCACCGAGGCGCTGCGCCAGCAGGCGCGCCGCCGGGCCCGCACCGACGCCGACATCCGCCGGTCGTACGCGGCCGAGCGCTACACGCTCTATCTGCGGACCATCTTCTTCCCGGTGGCCGAGATCGGCTACGTGGTGCCGGTGGTGGCGACCCTGATCTTCGGTGGCTGGTTCTATCTGAAGGGCTGGGTGAGCCTCGGCCAGGTCACCGCCGCCACGCTCTACGTGCAGCAGCTCGTCGACCCGGTGGACCGGCTGCTCTCCTGGCTGGACGAGTTGCAGGTCGGCGGCGCCTCGATGGCCCGCCTCCTCGGCGTGGCCGAACCCGGCACCGCCGCCGCACCGGCTCGCGCGTCCGCCCCGCCGGCTGCCGCTTGCGCCCCGCCGGCCGCCGCCGTTGTCGGCGCTGGCGGCGGATCGGGCGACCGGGAGCGGCAGTTGGTCGCCCGGGACGTCCGCTACGCGTACCGGGCGGGTCGCGACGTGCTGCACGGGGTGACCCTGGCGCCCGAGCCGGGGGAGAAGCTGGCCATGGTCGGCCCGTCGGGCGCCGGCAAGTCGACGCTCGGCCGGCTGCTCGCCGGGGTGCACGCGCCGGGCAGCGGCTCGGTCACCGTGGCCGGTCGCCGGCTCGACACGCTGCCCCTGGCCGAGCTGCGTTCGCACGTCGCGCTGGTCACCCAGGAACACCACGTCTTCATCGGTACGCTTCGCGAGAACGTCGCCATGGTCCGGCCCGCCGCGACCGAGGCGGACGTCCGGGCGGCCCTGGCCGCGGTGGCGGCCCTGGACTGGGCGGACGCGCTGCCGAACGGGCTGGACACGATGGTCGGCTCCGGCGGACACCCGCTCAGCCCGGCGCAGGCCCAGCAGCTCGCGCTGGCCCGGCTGGTGCTGGCTGACCCGCACACCCTGGTGCTGGACGAGGCCACCTCGCTGATCGACCCGCGTGCCGCCCGGGCGCTGGAGCGGTCCCTCGCGGCCGTGCTCGAAGGCCGGACGGTGATCGCCATCGCGCATCGGCTCTTCTCCGCTCATGACGCGGACCGGGTGGCGGTGGTCGAGGACGGCCAGATCACCGAGCTGGGCTCGCACGACGAGCTGGTCGCCGCCGACGGCTCCTACGCCGCCCTCTGGCGCTCCTGGCACGGCCCCACCCCTGCGGGTTGATCATGAAGTTATCGCCGCGACACGCCGTGCTGTCGGGCGATAACTTCATGATCAACGGGGCTGTCCGGGGGGTGGGATCAGGTGCGGCGCAGGAGGCGGTAGGTGGCGAGGCCGCCGGTGCCGAGGGCGGCGAGGAAGACCAGCCAGACCACCGTGCTGCTGACCCCGACTCCGGGGCCGGTGTTCGCGGAGGCGGCCGCGAGCAGCCCGTCCTTGCCGGGCGCGGGGAGGGCCGCCGGCGGCAGCTCGGGCCAGCGGACCAGGCCGGTGCTCTCCAGCATCTGCATGTGGTGCATCACGAACCGGTTGGCGTCGTCGCAGAGCTTGCGCACGGTGGCGTCGCGGGTGCTGGCCCGGACCGCGCCGATCACCGGGAAGATCTTGCCGTGGGCGACCCGGAGCCGGGTGACGAAGATCTGGTCGAACCGGGCGCCGGAGGCGTTCTGCATCTCCGACAGCCAGCCCTTCTGCTCGGCGGTCGGCTCGCTGGGGATGCTCGCGCCCAGCTTGTTGGCCGCGTCGACCACGAGCTGGTCCAGCTCCTGGTGCTCGCCGGCGATGCCCGCCCCGATCTCCCGGACCTTGGCGGACTGGCCCTTCTCGGCGGCCATCTGGCCGGCGGGCATCTCCCAGAGCCCGGCCAACCGCACCCCGTTGAGCAGCGTCATGTCGGCGGCGTTGAGCTGTTGCCCGCCGGCCGGCGCGGCGACGGCCACGCCGGGTAGCACACCGAGCCCGGCCACGATCGCGACGAGCAGCACCGCCGCGCGGTGAACCCGATGTCCCGACCGGCGACGGGCGGATCTGAGCGGTGCCATGTCTGCGGTGCCTCCTCGGTCCGGACCGAACACGTTGACCGGGCGGCCACCCCGCGGGCCGCCCGTCCGCCCACTGGTACGGACTGATCGCCCGATCAGTTCACCGGAATGCCGCCTCAATCCTCCGATCGCCGTGCTTGCAAAGGTTTCTTTGCACAGATAGCTTTGCAAGCGTGCCCGCCGACGAGATCCGCCCCGATCCGACCGCCCTGCGCGGCCTCGCCCACCCCCTGCGGGTACGCCTGCTCGACCTGCTGCGCGAGCACGGCCCGGCGACCGCCACCGGCCTCGCGACCCGGCTCGGCCTGTCCACCGGGGCCACCAGCTACCACCTGCGTCAACTCGCCCGCTACGGGTTCGTGGTCGACGAGCCCGGGCGGGCGGTGGGGCGGGAGCGCTGGTGGCGCGCCGCGCACCGGAACACCGTGCTGGACGGCGTGGTCGGGCACGCCGCCCCGGCGGCGGCCGAGACCTACCTGCGCGCCGTCGCCGCGATGTACGCCGACCGGATCGACCGGTGGCTCGGCGAGCTGCCCGCTCTGCCAACGCAGTGGTCGGGCGCGCCGACGCTGAGCGACTGGCGGCTCCGGCTGACCCCCG
Organism: Micromonospora sp. NPDC051006; assembly: GCF_044456245.1. Taxonomy (NCBI): domain Bacteria; kingdom Bacillati; phylum Actinomycetota; class Actinomycetes; order Micromonosporales; family Micromonosporaceae; genus Micromonospora; species Micromonospora sp. NPDC051006. The sequence continues at coordinate 143,419 of NZ_JBITFP010000001.1, read as the reverse complement.
CCGAGGCGACGGAGCTGCACGGCCGGATCGGCGCCCTGCTCGACGCGTACCGGCGGGACGAGCCGGGGATCGACGCCCCGCCCGACGCGGCGACGGTGGTGGTGCAGGCGCAGCTGATGCCGTTCCTCGGCGTACCACCGGCGGCGGACGGCGTACCGCCGGCCACGGAAGCCGACGACGCGCCGGCGGAGGAGGCGCTCCGAGCCGCGCCGGCCGACGACGCGGGGGCGGTGGGCGGGCCCGAGGGGCGGCGATGAGCGGTCGCCGCCCGCTGGTCGGGCTGCTCACCGCGGAGTTGGTCTCGCTGCTCGGCTCCCGGATGAGCACGGTGGCGCTGCCCTGGTTCACCCTGGTCACCACCGGCAGCGCCAGCCGCACCGGGCTGGTGGCGTTCGTCGAGATGCTGCCGTACGTGCTGGCCTGCGGCCTGGGCGGCCCGCTGCTGGACCGGGTCGGTGCGCGCCGGGCGAGCATCGTCGCCGACCTGGCCAGTGGGCTGGCGCTGGTCGCCGTGCCGCTGCTGCACGTGCTGGACCGGCTCGACTTCGGCACGCTGCTGCTGCTGATCGGCGCGGTCGGGCTGCTCCGCGGCTTCGGGGACACCGCCAAGCGGGTGCTCTTTCCGGATACGGTGGCCGGCTCCGGCATGGACCTGACCCGCGCCACCGCCCTGCACGACGGGCTGGGCCGGCTGGCCACCCTGCTCGGCGCCGCGCTGGCCGGCGTGCTGATCGCCACCCTCGACGCCGCGCTGGTGCTGGCGCTGGACGCGGCGAGCTTCCTGGCCGCCGCCGCGCTGGTGACGGCCACCGTCCGCCGCCGTCCCTCGACCACGACCCGGCGGCCCGCGCGGACCGGCTATCTGCGCTCGCTGGCGGATGGGCTGCGCTTCCTGCGCCAGGACCGGCTGATGGGCGCGATCACCCTGCTGCTCTTCGCCACCAACCTGGCCGACGCCGCGTACTTCTCGGTGCTGGCGCCGGTGTGGGCCCGCGAGGGGACCGGAGGGCCGGCGGCGCTCGGGGTGCTCTCCGGGGTGTTCGCGGTCGGCGCGGTGCTCGGCAACGTGGTCTTCACCGCGCTGGCGCCTCGGGTGCCCCGCTTCGCCGCGTTCGCGGTCGGCCTGCTGCTCGCCGGTGCGCCGCGCTTCCTGGTCCTGGCGGTCACCGACCGGCTCTGGGCGGTCTACCTGGTCTCCTTCGTGGCCGGTCTGGCGATCGCCGCGGTCAACCCGATCCTCGGCGCGGTGGTCTACGAGCGGGTGCCGGAGTCGTTGCGGGCCCGGGTCCTCGGCCCGGCGCACGCCATCTCCTGGGCCGGCATTCCGCTCGGCGGACTGCTCGCCGGGCAGGCGGCCGGTCAGGCCGGGCTGCCGATCGCCTGCCTGCTCTTCGGCACGGCCTACCTGCTGGTGACGCTGACCCCGTTCACCGGCCGGACCTGGCGGGAGCTGGACCGCCGGTCAGCGGCTGACAGCCATGAACACGAAGAGCAGGAGCAGGGTGAGCGCGGCGGCCGCGAAGAGGATCAGCAACTCCCGGCGGCTCTGCCCGGTGGCCGGGCCGGTGGCGGGCGCGCCGGCCGGGCCGGGTAGGTCGCGGGTCAGCGCGGCGAGGTCGCCGAGCGTCCGGGCGGTCCAGACCGCGCCCACCCGCTCGGAGAACTCGTCCAGGGTGAGACGTCCGGCGGCGGTGTGCCCCTGAAGCTCGGTCACGACCCGGTGCCGGTCGTCGTCGGAGGCGCGCAGCTCGACGTCCACGTCGGACAGGGTACGCAGCGCAGCGCCCCGGCGGGCTCCGCCGGTCGGCCGGTGCGGGTGACGGGACACCCGTCGAGAGGTCCGGAGGCCGCCCGGTCGGCGGCGAAGCGTCGTTCGGTCGCCCTCCCGCCGCCGGGTCACTCAGCCGACGTCCAGCGGATCGGCGAGGAGGCGCTCGAAGGCCAGTTCGGCGGCGCCGATCAGGGCGGCGTCGTCGCCGAGCTTCGGGGTACGCAGCCGGACGTGCTCCAGGCAGGCGGGCAGCGCGTTGGCGTTGAGCCGGCTGCGCATCTGGGCCGCCGCGGCGAGGTAGAGATCCCGCATGGTGCCGCCGAAGATGACCATCTCCGGGTTGAAGATGTTGACCAGGTTGGCCACGCCGAAGCCGAGCCAGTCGCCGGCCTGGCGTACCGCCGCGCTGGCCCGGGCGTCCCCGCGGTCCGCGGCGTCGAAGAGGGCCAGCAGCGACTCGCGGCCCCGGGCGTCCGAGCGGCCGGCGTTGCGGAGCAGCCCGTGCTCGCCGATCTCGGTCTCCCAGCAGCCCCGGGAGCCGCATTCGCAGGGCTCGCCGCCCCTGACCACCTTCATGTGGCCGACCTCGCCGCCGTACCCGCCGTGCCCGGTGAGCCGACGCCCGCCGGCGATGATGCCGGCACCGACGCCCACGTCCCCGTACAGGTAGATGACGTTGTCGCAGCCGGCGGCGGCCCCGCGGGCGTACTCGGCGAACGCGGCCACGTCGGCCACGTTGCCCACCGTGATCGGTGCGTCGATGCCCAGCTCGGCGCCGAGTGCCGCGCCGATCGGTTCGTCCACCCAGCCGGTGGTCGGGGCGAGCCGGATCAGGCCGTCGTCCCGGCGGACCATGCCGCAGACCGCCACCCCGGTGCCCACGCAGATCGACCCGGCGGGCACCGACTGCTGCATCTCCTTGGCCGCGCCGGCCAGCAGCGGCGCGGCGTCCGTGGCGACCAGACCCCGGGGCCGGTCCAGCTCCCGGCGGTCGAGCACCGCGCCACCGAGGCCGACCCGCGCGGCCCGCAGCCGGTCCACCTCGATGCTGTACGCGTACGCGTAGATCCGGCCCGACTCGGGCCGGACGACCAGTGAGGGTCGCCCGGCCCGGCCGGTCTCCTTCGGCGTCCCCTCGCTGACCAACCCGGCGCCGGCCAGGTCGGCGGTCAGCGCGCCGATGGTGCTGCGGTTCAAGCCGAGCGCGGTGGTCAGCTCCGCCCGGGTGGTGGCCCCGTGCACGTGCACGTGACGCAGCAGCGCACCGAGATTCTGTCGACGGATATCGTCCTGACTCGGTCCCACGCGCATGGTGTTGTTCCGGTGCTGCGGCGGTCAGCGCGCGCCGGTCGTCACCGACCGGCGGCGGGAGAAGGCGTCCACGGTCGCGGCGAGGAGCAGCACGACACCGGTGAGGACGTACTTGACGCCGGAGCTGTAACCCATCAGACCCATGCCGTTGTCGATGACGGCGATCACCGCGCCACCGAGCACCGCGTCGAGGACCCGGCCCTTGCCGCCGAAGAGGCTGGTGCCACCGATGACCGCCGCGCCGACCGCGTAGAGCAGGACGCTGCTGCCGCCGGTGTTCGGGTCCACCGAGTTGGCCCGGCTGGCCGCCACGATGCCGCCGACCGCCGCCATCGTGGAGCAGATCACGAAGACCGAGATGCGGATCCGGTCGACGTTGATACCGGCCCGGCGGGCCGCCTCCCTGTTGCCGCCGACCGCGTAGACGTGCCGGCCGTAGCTGGTGCGCTGGAGCACGAAGGTCCAGACGACCAGCAGCAGCGCGATGATCGGCACCACGATCGGCACGCCCTTGAGCGACGTGATCAGGACGTTGCGGCTGCGCTCCAGGTTGAGGATGAAGACGGCCAGTCCGAGGATCAGGGCCAGGCCACCGATCCGGGCGAGCACCACCGCGAGCGGGTCGGTGAGCAGCCCGCGGGCCGCCCGGTTGCGGTGCCGGAGCAACTGCACGGCGGCATAGCCGACGACCGCCACGAGGACGAGGATCCAGCCGAGCAGCGGGGGCAGGTTGCGGTTCGAGATGGCCACCAGCGTCTCGTCGCGGACGGAGATGTTGCTGCCCTCCTTCATGAGCATCAGCGCGATGCCCTGGAAGGCGAGGAAGCCGGCGAGGGTGACCACGAAGGACGGGATGCCGATCTTGGCGACCAGGAAGCCGAGGGTGGCGCCGATGACCACGCCGGTGCAGATCGCGGCGAGCGCCGCCACGTACCAGGGGTAGCCGAGCACGGTCACCACGTTGGCCAGCACGGCCGCGCAGACGCCGCTGGCGTAGCCGGCGGAGAGGTCGATCTCGCCGAGCAGCAGGACGAAGACCAGCCCCATCGCGATCAGCGTGATCGCCGCCCCCTGGGTGAAGAGGTTGGCGAAGTTGCCCGCGGTGAGGAACGACGGCCGCGCGATCGAGAAGACCGTGCAGAGCACGAGCAGCCCGAGTACGGCCGGCAGCGCGCCGATGTCGCCGCCGCGTACCCGGCTCCAGTAGTTGCGCGCGTGGCCACCGACGGTCGGCGCCGGTGTGACGGCCGCCGGCCCTTCCTGCTGCACGACGGTCGTGGTCATCGGGTGCCTCCTGTGCTCGATTCGGCCCGCTGCGCGCCGTTGCCGTTGCCGCCCGCGGAGGCCGGATCCGTGGCGAGACCGAGGTTGCCGGAGCGGCCGGCGGTGATCAGCTCGACCACCTGCGAATGGGTGATGTCGGTGGTCTTGACCTGGGCGACCATCTGGCCGAGGTAGAGCGCGGCGATCCGGTCGGAGACGGCGAAGACGTCGTTCATGTTGTGCGAGATCAGCACGACGGCCAGGCCGTTGTCGGCGAGCCGGCGGACCAGTTCGAGGACCTGCGCGGTCTGCGCCACGCCGAGCGCGGCGGTCGGCTCGTCCAGGATGACCAGCCGGCTGTTCCAGAGCACCGCCTTGGCGATCGCCACCGTCTGGCGCTGGCCGCCGGAGAGGCTGGAGACGTGCTGCCGCAGCGACTTCACCGTGCGCACGGAGAGGCCGGCCAGCGTCTCCGCGGCCATCTGCTCCATGGTCGGCTCGTCGAGGACGATGCCGCTGCGCTTCTCCCGGCCGAGGAACATGTTCTGCACGATGTCGAGGTTGTCGCAGAGCGCGAGATCCTGGTAGACGACCTCGATGCCGAGCGCGGCCGCGTCCCGCGGGCTGTTGATGCTCACCGGCTGGCCGTCGAAGAGGAACTCGCCGGCGTCGGTCGGGTAGATGCCGCTGATGCACTTGACCAGGGTCGACTTGCCGGCGCCGTTGTCGCCGACCAGCGCGGTCACCTCGCCCGGATGTGCGGTGAGGGCGACGTCGCGGAGGACCTGGACGGGACCGAAGCTCTTGTCGATCCCGCGTAGCTCCAGCAGTGGTGTTGCTGACACGGGGTGTCTCCTTTGGATGGAGGGGAGATCTCGGAGCCCGTCCGGCGAGTGCCGCCCGGCACGGGAGGGGTAACTCCCGTGCCGGGCGGCGGCTGCGCCTCGGCGGGTGCGGCGTCAGCTCAGCTGATGCCGGCCTCGGTGCAGAGTTTGGCGAAGGCGCCGGTGCAGACCTCTTCCTTGGTGACGAAGCCGTCCGCGATGACGTCCTTGACGGTCTCCTTGTAGATCGCCTTCGGGGTCAGCAGCACCGACGCGACGTCCCGGCCGCCCTCCGGGTCCTTGACCGTCTGGCCGGTGTCCTTCTTCTCACCCTTGGCGAGCGCGATGGCCAGGTCCGAGGCGGCCTTCGCCTCCTCCTTGATCGCCTTGTAGACGGTCATGCACTGGTCGCCGGCGAGGATGTTCTGCAGGCCCTCGGTGGTGGCGTCCTGGCCGGTGACCGGGACCTTCCCGTTGAGCTTGTTCTTCTTCAGGATGGAGATGGCCGCGTTGCCGAGGCCGTCGTTCGCGGCGAGCACGCCGTCGATCTTGCCGCCGGCCTTGGTGAGCTGCTGCTCGAAGATCGTGGCGGCCTGCGCGTTGTCCCACTCCGGCACGGAGTCGTCCGCGACCTGGGTGTACTCCTTGGCGTCGAACTTCGGCTTGAGCACCGAGTCGTACCCGTTCTTGAACAGGGTCGCGTTGTTGTCGGTCGGGGAGCCGTTGAGGTACGCGATCGACGGGTTCTTGGCGCCCTTGTCGGTGAGGCACTTGACGAGGCCCTCGCCCTGGAGCTTGCCGACGGCCTCGTTGTCGAAGCTGACGTAGTACTCGGCCGAGCCGCCGAGGGTCAGCCGGTCGTAGTCGATGGTCGCGACGCCCTGCGACTTCGCCTTGTCCAGCACGGCCTTGCCGGTGCCGGAGTCCAGGTTGACGATCATCAGGGCGGTGACGCCGTTGGTGATCATCTGGTCGGCGATGGTCTGGAACTGGGTCTTGTCGCCCTGCGCGTTCTGGATGTCGTACTGGACGCCGGCGGCCTTGAAGGCCTCCTCCAGGAACTTGCGGTCCGCGCCCTCCCAGCGGGCGGAGGACTTGCTGTCCGGCAGGATCACGCCGATCTTGGGGGTCTTGTCGGAGCCGGCCTGGTCGTTGCCACCGGAGTCGTCGCCGCAGGCGGCCATGCTGCCGGTGGCCAGGAGGCCCACGGCGGCGAAGGTGAGGAGCCCCTTACGCATGTGCAGGGTCCTTTCGGGGTGGGGGAAGGTGTTTCTTTTGTTGTGCCCGGCAACGTATTCCGGTGCGTGGTTGGGGCACAAGAGTGCCGAGGTGGCGACTTTTGTTGGTGGCGGTAACAATTCAGCAACGCGCTCGTCACTCCCAGGTCACCCGGCGAGAAAACGCTCTCCAGTGACCACTGTGGTCACGTAGGAAAGCGCCATTCGCACACGTGGTGGCGTGTGATGACAGGCGTTACGGGCTCGCGTGACGAAGGGGCCGCAGCACATTCCACAGTGGAGGCCGGACGGTGCGGCAGGAGAGTCAGCGAGCGGCGAGCGGGGCGGTCTGCGCGCCGGTCAGCGTGACCAGATCGGCCGGGGCGAGTTCGAGCTGGAGGCCGCGCCGGCCCGCCGAGACGTAGATGGTCGGAAAGTCCAGCGCCGAGGCGTCCAGCACGGTGGGCAGCCGCTTGCGCTGCCCGAGCGGGCTGATCCCGCCCCGCACGTAGCCGGTGGTCCGCTCGGCGACCACCCGGTCGGCGAGCGCCGCCCGCTTGCCGCCGACGGCGGCGGCCAGCGCCTTGAGGTCGAGTTCCCCGGTGACCGGCACTACCGCCACGGTGAGCCCGCCGTCGACCTCGGTGACCAGCGACTTGAACACCCGCTCCGGCGGTACGCCGAGCGCCGCCGCGACCAGCGCGCCGTAGTTCGGCGCGTCCGGGCTCACGTCGTACGGATGGGTGCTGTGCGCGATCTTCCGCTTCGTCAGCAGTGCCGTCGCCGGCGTGCCCTGTCCCGCCACGGTCGACAACCTAGTCCCCGGCCGGCTGGCACACCAGCACGGTGGGCGCGCCGGCGACCCGGGTGAGCACCAGGCTGGCGGCCGCGGCGCCGGCCAGCCGCAGGTCCCGCCGGAGCTGTTCCGGGGTGAGCGCCGAGCCCCGCTTGAGGATCTCCACCCGGCCCACGCCGCGCTCGCGGAGCAGGGCGCGCAGCCGCTTCAGCGAGAACGGCAGCACGTCGGTGATCGCCAGGCAGCGGGTGAACGGGCTGCGCGCCGGGGTGTCCGCGTAGAGGTAGGCGATGGTCGGGTCGGCCAGGGTCGCGCCGAGCCGGTCGGCCAGCTCGGCGACCAGGTGGGCCCGGATCACGGCCCCGTCCGGGTCGTGCAGATATCCCCGGACCGGCCCGACGGCCGCCTCCTCGGTGCCCGAGCCCGTGAGCTGGTCGGCGTCGCCCGGGTGGGCCTCGCGCAGGACCGTGGCCCGGCGGGGGACCTCGGCCAGTCGGCCGCACCAGAGCGCCGCCTCGACCAGGTCACCGTCGACGGTGACCCACTCGGCCTCGGCGCCGGCCGGGATGAGCCCGTGGTCGAGCCCGGGCGCCACCTTCACCACCGTCCGCGGCACCCGCTCGGCCAGCTCGGTCACGAAGTCCCACGGGGGTGAGTAGGCCTTCGGGTCGAAGATCCGCCGGCCGGTGCCGGTGGCGCGCCGGGCCGGGTCGCAGAAGACCGCGTCCACCCGGGTCACGTCGAACGCGGTCGCGTCGCCGCACTCCACGCTGACCAACTCGGCCAGCCCGGCCGCCTCGGCGTTGGCGGCGGCCATCGCGGCGGTCAGCGGGTCGGCCTCCACCGCGTACACCCGGATGCCGGCGCGGGCGGCGGCGAGCGCGTCCGCGCCCAGGCCGCTGCCCAGGTCGGCCAGCGTGCGCACGCCGGCCGCCCGCAGTCGCGCGGCGCGCCGTGCCGCGACCGGGCCTCGGGTCGCCTGCTCCAGCCCGGCCCGGGTGAGGAACATCCCGGCCGCCGCCGGACCGAACTTGCCGGCCGCCCGGCGGCGCAGCTCGGCCTGGGTCAGGGCCGCCGCGGCCAGACCGGCCGGCACGCCGGCCGACCGCAGGGCGGATGCCGCGGCCAGCGGGTCGCCGCCGGCCACCCGGGCCGCCGCGTCGAGCGCGGCCGCCCCCTCGGCGGTACGCAGGGCGGCGAGCTGTTCCAGGTCCACGCGCACATTGTCCGGGCCGTGCCGGACGGGCCGGACGGTGGTGTCAGTGCGAGGTCGGGGTGGCGGCGACGAAGGCCCGCCAACTGGCCGGCGGGAAGGTGAGCGCCGGCCCGGCCGGGTCCTTGCTGTCGCGGACGGCGACCACGCCGGGCAGGTTGTCGGCGACCTCGACGCAGGCGCCGCCGTTACTGTTGCTGCGAGAGGACTTGCGCCAGGTTGCGTGGGTCAGGTCCATGTCTGCACCACTTCCTCGATCAGCCGGGCGGACTGCCGGCATGGCAGCGCCTCACCGGTCACAGTCTCCCAGCGCCGCTCCAGCGCGGCAGCGTCGTTCGGGCTGTCCACGGTCTGCCCCCGGAGCTGGTTGTCCAGGTGGGCCAGCTCGGCGACGCTGCCGAGCCGGGCGAGGACGAACGGGCCGTTGAGCCCGACATACCAGGGGGCGTCGGCCGGCACCACCCGGACCTGCACGTTCGGTGCGCTGCCCACGGCGAGCAGGTGCTGGAGCTGCTCGCGCATGGTTTCCCGATCGCCGAGTTGCCGGCGCAGCGTGTGCTCCTCCAGCACCGCGACGAAGTGCGGGCGCGGGTCGCCGGTCAGCATGGCCTGCCGGGCGAGCCGGGCCACCACCCGCGTCTCCACCTCCTCGGCGGTCAGTTCACCGCCCACGCCGAGCATCGCCCGCGCGTACCCCTCGGTCTGGAGCAGGCCGGGGATCACCGTCGGGTCGTACCAGCGCAGCGCCGCCGCCTCCCGTTCGTTCTCCTCCCACGGGCGGAACCAGGCGGGCGCGGCGTGGAAGCGGATCAGCTCCAACATGCCGACGAAGAGGCCCCCGGTGTCCAGGGTTGAGTCGATGCGGGCGAGGTAGTCCGGCTTGACCGGGCTCTGCCCCGTCTCGACCGCGCTCACGTACGACGACGAGTAGTTGACCCGCCTGCCCAGCTCCTCCTGGCTGAGCCCGCGTGCCTGGCGTGCCCGGCGCAACTGTTCGTGCAGGAACGTCAGGGTCGGTATCCGGGACACTCGGCTCCCCCTCCTCGGCATCCGGTGCGGGCTGTGCGGAGAGTAGAGAGCCGGTCACCGGGGGGCGAGACGTCTCCGGCGTGTTGCGCGAACCTGTGGCGGAGCTGTGGCGACACGAGGGGCGGTGCGTTGGCACTCTCCTTGACGGAGTGCTAGCCACGGAATAACCTGCGATTAGCACTCTCACCCCGAGGGTGCCAGCTTCCGGGCCACTCGGCCCGGGCGCTGAACGCCAGGCGGACCGGCACCCGCGACGACGGCCCCGCCCGGTGGCATGTGGCAGATGACGCTGGTCGGCTCAGGCCGGCCGGCACAGAAACCAGTACCCCAGGAGGGTATGCCCGTGACTACCGCGACCAAGGTTGCGATCAAGCCGCTCGAGGACCGCATCGTGGTCCAGGCGAACGAGGCTGAGACCACCACGGCGTCGGGCATCGTGATCCCCGACACCGCCAAGGAGAAGCCGCAGGAGGGCACCGTCCTCGCTGTGGGCCCGGGGCGCGTCGACGACAACGGCAACCGGGTTCCGGTTGACGTCAAGGTCGGCGACACCGTCCTCTACTCGAAGTACGGCGGCACCGAGGTCAAGTACGCCGGCGAGGAGTACCTGGTGCTCTCCGCCCGCGACGTCCTCGCGGTCATCGAGAAGTAAGCAACCGATCAGTGTCGTTGCCCCGGTCCGGCTCGCCGGGCCGGGGCAACGGCGCTTCGAAGGGACATTCATGGCGAAGATCCTGAGCTTCTCGGACGACGCCCGGCACCAGCTGGAGCACGGTGTCAACGCCCTCGCGGACGCGGTCAAGGTCACCCTCGGACCGCGCGGGCGCAACGTCGTCCTGGACAAGAAATTCGGTGCGCCGACGATCACCAACGATGGTGTGACCATCGCCAAGGAGATCGAGCTCACCAACCCCTACGAGAACCTCGGCGCGCAGCTGGTCAAGGAGGTGGCGACGAAGACCAACGACGTCGCCGGCGACGGGACCACGACCGCGACCGTGCTGGCCCAGGCGATGGTCCGTGAGGGCCTGCGCAACGTGACCGCCGGGGCCAACCCGGCCGGCCTCAAGCGGGGCATCGACGCGGCGGCCGCCAAGGTCTCCGAGGCGCTGCTCGGCCGGGCCGTCGAGGTCGCCGACAAGGAGTCGATCGCGCACGTGGCGACGATCTCCGCGCAGGATTCCACCATCGGTGAGCTGATCGCCGAGGCGATGGAGCGGGTCGGCCGCGACGGTGTCATCACCGTCGAGGAGGGCTCCACCCTCACCACCGAGCTGGACGTGACCGAGGGTCTCCAGTTCGACAAGGGCTTCATCTCGCCGAACTTCGTCACCGACGTGGAGGGGCAGGAGTCCGTCCTCGAGGACGCGTACATCCTGATCACCACGCAGAAGATCTCGGCGATCGAGGAGCTGCTGCCGCTGCTGGAGAAGGTCCTCCAGAACAGCAAGCCGCTGCTGATCATCGCCGAGGACGTGGAGGGCCAGGCGCTCTCCACCCTGGTGGTCAACTCGATCCGTAAGACCGTCAAGGTCTGCGCGGTCAAGGCCCCGGGCTTCGGCGACCGGCGCAAGGCGATGCTCCAGGACATCGCGATCTCCACCGGCGCCGAGCTGGTCGCCCCGGAGCTGGGCTACAAGCTCGACCAGGTCGGCCTGGAGGTGCTCGGCACCGCCCGGCGCATCGTGGTCGACAAGGAGAACACCACGATCGTCGACGGCGGCGGCCAGAGCGCCGACGTCGCCGACCGGGTGGCCCAGATCCGCAAGGAGATCGAGGCCTCCGACTCCGAGTGGGACCGGGAGAAGCTGGCCGAGCGGCTGGCGAAGCTCTCCGGCGGCATCGCGGTCATCAAGGCGGGCGCGGCGACCGAGGTCGAGATGAAGGAGCGCAAGCACCGCATCGAGGACGCGATCGCCGCGACCAAGGCCGCGGTCGAGGAGGGCACCGTCCCGGGTGGCGGCGCCGCCCTGGCGCAGATCCTGCCGGTGCTCGACGACGACCTCGGCTTCACCGGGGACGAGAAGGTCGGTGTCTCGATCGTGCGCAAGGCGCTGGTCGAGCCGCTGCGCTGGATCGCCCAGAACGCCGGCCACGACGGCTACGTGGTGGTGCAGAAGGTCGCCGGCAAGGAGTGGGGCAACGGCCTCGACGCCGCCGCCGGCGAGTACGTCGACCTGGTCAAGTCCGGCATCCTGGACCCGGTGAAGGTGACCCGCAACGCGGTCACCAACGCCGCTTCCATCGCCGGCCTGCTGCTCACCACCGAGAGCCTCGTGGTGGAGAAGCCGGCCGAGCCGGAGCCGGCCGCCGCCGGTGGCCACGGCCACTCGCACGGCCACGGTCACCAGCACGGCCCGGGCTTCTGACCCACGTCGTACGCCCGGTCGGGGCACACCGTCACTCGGCGGTGTGCCCCGACGCGTTCGTGCCGGTGGTTACCGAACGCTGACGTCCCTACCGGCCGGCCCGCTCGATCGGAAACACTGGGCCGATGAGCACCACCACCCCTCGGTTCGCCGCCCTGGCCGGGATCACCGCCGCCGCCGTGGCGATCGGCGTCGCCGAACTCGTCGCCGTCCTCACCGGCCCCCGATCGGCGCCGCTGGTCGCGGTCGGAGGCGTGGTGGTCGACACCGTGCCGGAGCCACTCAAGCAGTTCGCGATCGACCTCTTCGGCCGGTACGACAAGCTCGCCCTGCTGACCGGGACGGCGCTGCTGCTGGCCGCCTTCGCCGCGCTGCTCGGCGTGCTCTCGCTACGTCGGCTCGCCGTCGGTCTCGCCGGGATCGCCGGCTTCGCCGCCCTCGGCGTCGCCGCCGCCCTCACCCGGGTCGACGCGGACGCCGCCGACGCGCTGCCCTCGCTGCTCGGCGCCGCGCTCGGGGCGATCGTGCTGTGGGCCTTCATCGCCGGCCCGCTGGAGATGGACCCGTGGCCCTGGACCCCGCCCACGCCCGCCCCGGCGGTCCCCGCACCGGCGGCGGCCGGGGGCGTCGCGCCACCGCCGGCCGGAGGGGCGCCGCTGGAGGTCACCGATCCGGGGTCCCGGCGGCGGTTCCTGACCGGGACCGGGGCACTGCTCGGCGCGGCGGCCGTGACCGGCCTCGGCGGGCACTGGCTGGCCGGTCGGCGCGGCGTGTCGGCCGCCCGGCAGGCGGTGGTGCTGCCCGCCCCGGCGTCGCCCGCCCCCGCGCTACCCGCCGGGGCGGATCTCTCCCTGACCCAGCTCGCGCCCTACGTCACCTCGAACGCCGGCTTCTACCGGATCGACACGGCCCTGGTGGTGCCGCAGGTGGACCCGGAGACCTGGCAGCTGCGCATCCACGGCCGGGTTCGCCGCCCGCTCACGATCAGCTTCGCCGAGCTGCTGGCCCGCCCGATGGTGGAGCGGTACGTCACGCTGGCCTGCGTCTCCAACGAGGTCGGCGGGGATCTGATCGGCAATGCCCGTTGGTTGGGCGTACCGATCCGGAACCTGCTCGACGAGGTCGAGCCGGAGGAGGGCGCGGCCCAGGTGGTCGGCCGCTCGGTCGACGGTTGGACCTGCGGCACCCCGACGGCGGCGCTGCGCGACGCGCGGGACGCGCTGCTGGCGGTGGGAATGAACGGCGAGCCGTTGCCGATCGAGCACGGCTTCCCGGTCCGGATGGTGGTGCCCGGCCTCTACGGCTACGTGTCGGCCTGCAAGTGGGTGACCGAGCTGGAGCTGACCAGCTTCGCCGACTTCGACGCGTACTGGGTGCCGCGGGGGTGGTCGGCGCAGGGGCCGATCAAGACCCAGTCGCGGATCGACGCGCCCCGGGCGCGCAACCGGTTGAGCGCCGGCCGGGTGGTGGTGGCCGGGGTGGCCTGGGCGCAGCAGCGGGGGATCCGGCGGGTCGAGGTCCGCGTGGACGACGGGCCCTGGCAGGACGCGGCGCTGGCCCCCACGGTCTCCGTGGACACCTGGGTGCAGTGGTCGTGGGGCTGGGACGCCACGCCCGGCGAGCACCGGCTCCAGGTCCGGGCCACGGATGCCACGGGCGAGACGCAGACCGCGCGCGAGCAGGGCGTCGCGCCGGACGGCGCCACCGGTTGGCACACGGTCACCGTGACCGTCCGCTGACCAGCCTGGTCACACGTCGAACCGCGCCCCTGATCGGGGCGCGGTTCGCGGAATCGGCGGTGTGGGTGAGGCTCAGGCGACGTTGCGCTGGGCCGGCAGGGTCGACTTGTGCGGCCGGCCCAACCGGGCCTCCAGCCGGGCGACGTCGACCCGGCTCTGCCGGCGGTCGGCCAGGTCCTCCCAGCCGACGGCGAGCAGGCGCAGCCGCTCGGCCTCGCTGAAGCCACCCCAGACGCCGTACGGCTCGCGTACCGACAGCGCGTGCGCGGCGCACTCGGCCCGGACCGGGCAGGTACGGCAGACGGCCTTGGCGCCGGACTCGCGGCGCAGCCGCGAGGAGCCCCGCTCGCCGTCGGGGTGGAAGAACTGGGCACTGTCGCGCCCCCGGCAGGCGCCGAGTCGCTGCCAGTCCCAGAGATCGACGATGGGTCCGGGCAGTCTACGTACGTTCGACATCAGCACCCCTCCTCCCGCGCGGCACCGCGAGGTTCTGTTGGCCGGTTTCGGGCGGCGGGCCGCGCAGGCGCACCGTTTCCGGCCTGGATCTCCGGTACCCGGCCGCTTCGGAACTCACACTTCTGTGATCGAAAACCTCAGGGCAATTTGCGTCAAATGCGCCAACTGTCGTAAAAGTTCGGAGGATTGCCGGGAACCTCCTCCCCAGCCGACCCCGTCATGGTCTGCTCGTTGGCGGAGAGGAGAGCACAGTGCGTAACGTTCTTGTGTGCGTCCGGACACCGCTCGCGGCGCAGCACCTGACCTCTGCGGCGGCCCGGCTGGGACTGTCCGCGGTCGTCCGTACCGCGGTCTCCGATCCCGAGGTGATGTTGCGCCTCGCCGAGCGGCAACCCGACGTGGTGCTCGCCGACACGGCGCTCACCCGCCCCGACAGCGCCGGCTTCGTACGCCGGGTGCTGGCCCGCGCGCCGCAGGCCGCGGTGCTGCTCTTCGGCGCGGAGGAGTCCGAGGCCGCCGCGGCCACCATCAACGCCGGCGCCCGCGGTCTGATCCAGGGCACCGACCACGACCTGACCAGCGCCGTCGCCAAGGCGCTGCTGCTGCTCTCCGCCCCCGGGCGGGCCGCCCGGCACCGGGTCAACGACCCGGCCCGGGACACCGCGTCGGTCGGCGGCTCGGGCCGCTCCGTGCCGCCCGGCCGGCCCTCGGGCGAGTCCGGCCCCGGCTGGCCGGCCGGGCCGGTGGAGGGGCCCGGCGGCGTACCGGCGGTGGTGCCGGTGCAGCGCGGCGACGACGGGGCCGAGACGGGCGGCGAGGCGGACGGCACGCCGCCGGACGGCCAGCGGTCGGCGCCGAACGTCCGGGCCGCCCGGGCCGCCATCGGGCTGACCGAGCGTGAACTGCAGGTGCTGCTCGGCATGGCGGAGGGCAAGAGCAACGCCGAGATCGGGCGCGAGCTGTTCGTCTCGGAGGACACCGTCAAGACGCACGCCCGCCGGCTGTTCCGCAAGCTGGGCGCGCGGGACCGGGCGCACGCGGTGGCCGCCGGCTTCCGCGCCGGGCTGGTGGCCTGAAGGCCCACCATCGCGAGTCGTCGGCCGGGTCGCGGAGTGATCTGCCGCACCGGTCGACGTCGTGCCGCGGCGTGATCCCTCCCACCGTGGGGCGGTGCCGCCCGAGCCTCAGGCGTCGGCGCTGGGCTCCTCGTCGGCCCCCTCGGTGAGGGTGTCGTGCACGCCGTCGGCGTAGCCCCGGGCGTACTCCCAGGTGACGTAGTGATCCGGGTCGGGATCGTAGGCCGGCTCGTGCACCCGCGGCCGGCCGGAGCTGAGCAGATGGCGCAGGTTGCCCCGGAGCAGATCCCAGTCGAAGTAGTGCGGCTCCCGGCAGTCTTCGCACTCGATGACCAGCCCACGGACCCCGATCGGCGCCAACAACGCCTGGTAGATCTCCAGGTCGGCGAGGTCCTCCAGCACGTCCTGCCGCTCGATCTCGGTCAGCGGGTCCAGCGGTGCGTCGTCGCCGGGGTCGTGCAGGCCCGCGGCCGGATCGGCCGGGTCGCCGTTGAACGGGTCGATGGGCTCGTCGTGCACCCCCTCACCGTAGACCCAACGCCGCCGGGACGCCCGCCCCCGGGCGCGCGCCGGCCGGCCCGCCGCGACGAGGCCTTGCCCAGCTCACTGGGTACGATGAGACGACGCGTCGCGCGTGGCGCGTTCCGGTGCCTACCCGCGCCACCTCGCTGAAGCCGATTCGAGCAGCTCAGGAGAGCAAATCGTGGAAAATTCGCCCAGCACCGATCTTCCGACCGGCGCCGACCACGGCGAGCTGGGCGGTCACCTGCCGGAGCTGCCCGCCGGCTCGGCCCGGGTGGTGCCGCTCGGCCTCACCTTCGACGACGTGCTGCTCCAGCCCGGCGAGTCGGACGTGGTGCCCAGCCGGGTCAACACGGTCACCCGGCTGACCCGCAACGTCACCCTCTCCGTGCCGCTGCTCTCCAGCGCGATGGACACGGTGACCGAGGCGCGGATGGCGATCGCGATGGCCCGCCAGGGTGGCATCGGCGTGCTGCACCGCAACCTCTCCGTGGACGACCAGGCGCTCCAGGTCGACCTGGTCAAGCGCTCCGAGTCCGGCATGATCACCAACCCGGTGACCGCCAGCCCCGACGACACGCTGCGCGACGTCGACGCGCTCTGCGGCCGCTACCGGATCTCCGGCGTGCCGGTGGTCGACCGGGACGGCGAGCTGGTCGGCATCGTGACCAACCGCGACATGCGGTTCGTCTCCGACCCGGCCACCCCGGTCCGCGAGATCATGACCAAGGCCCCGCTGATCACCGCGCCGGTCGGGGTCAGCAAGGACGAGGCGTTGGCCCTGCTGCGCCAGCACAAGGTGGAGAAGCTGCCGATCGTGGACGGCTCCGGCCGGCTGCGCGGGCTGATCACCGTCAAGGACTTCACCAAGAGCGAGCAGTACCCGGACGCCACCAAGGACGACGCCGGCCGGCTCCGGGTGGCCGCCGCGATCGGTGTCGGCGAGGACTCGTACAAGCGGGCCCGGGCGCTGGTCGACGCGGGCGTGGACGTGCTGATCGTGGACACCGCGCACGGCCACCAGAGGGCCGTGCTGGACATGGTCCGCCGGCTCAAGAAGGACGTCAGCGTCGACATCGTCGGCGGCAACATCGCCACCTACACCGGGGCCCGGGCGCTGGTCGAGGCGGGCGCCGACGGCGTCAAGGTCGGGGTCGGCCCGGGTGCCATCTGCACCACCCGGATCGTCGCCGGGGTCGGCGTACCGCAGATCACCGCGATCATGGAAGCGGCCCGGGCCGCCCGCCCGGCCGGCGTGCCGGTGATCGGTGACGGCGGCATCCAGTATTCGGGCGACATCGCCAAGGCGCTGGTCGCCGGCGCCGACACGGTGATGCTCGGCAGCCTGCTGGCCGGCTGCGAGGAGAGCCCCGGCGAGCTGATCTTCGTCAACGGCAAGCAGTTCAAGGCGTACCGGGGGATGGGCTCGCTCGGCGCGATGCAGTCCCGCGGGCAGGCCAAGTCCTACTCCAAGGACCGCTACTTCCAGCAGGACGTGCTCAGCGACGAGAAGCTCGTCCCGGAGGGCGTCGAGGGTCAGGTGCCCTACCGCGGGCCGCTCTCCCGGGTCGCCCACCAGTTGGTCGGCGGGCTGCGGCTGGCGATGGGCTACGCGGGCGCGGAGAACATCCCCCAGCTCCACGCGCGCGGCCAGCTGATCCGGATCACCGCGGCCGGGCTCAAGGAGAGCCACCCGCACGACATCCAGATGACCACCGAGGCGCCCAACTACCACACCCGCTGACTTCCCCCACCACCCCCGAAGACAACTGGAGTGACCCATGCGTGACGTGGTCGAGATCGGGTTGGGCAAGACCGCGCAGCGCGGTTACCACCTGGACGACATCGCGATCGTGCCGAGCCGCCGGACGCGGGACGTCGACGACGTCTCCACCGCCTGGCAGCTCGACGCCTACCAGTTCGGCATCCCGTGCGTCGGGCACCCCTCGGACGCCACCATGAGCCCCGCCTCGGCCGTCCGGCTCGGCGAGCTCGGTGGTCTCGGCGTGCTCAACGTCGAGGGGCTCTGGACCCGCTACGAGAACCCGGCCAAGGTGCTGGAGGAGCTGGCCGGTCTCGACGAGGACGACCGGGCCACCAAGCGTCTCCAGGAGGTCTACGCCGAGCCGATCCGCCCCGACCTGATCGCGGAGCGGGTCCGCGAGCTGCGCGCCGGTGGCGGCACGGTGGCGGTGCGGGTCTCCCCGCAGCACACCCTGGCGCTCGCCCCGGTGATCCTGGACGCCGGGGTCGACATCCTGGTCATCCAGGGCACGATCGTCTCCGCCGAGCACGTCTCGACCACCGACGAGCCGCTGAACCTCAAGGAGTTCATCGCCGACCTCGACCTGCCGGTCATCGTCGGCGGCTGCACCGACTACAAGACCGCGCTGCACCTGATGCGTACCGGCGCGGCCGGCGTGATCGTGGGCATCGGCGGGGACGACTGGTCGACCACCGAGTCGGTGCTCGGCATCCGGGTGCCGATGGCGACCGCGATCGCCGACGCGGCGGCGGCCCGTCGTGACTACCTCGACGAGACCGGCGGGCGGTACGTGCACCTGATCGCCGACGGCGACATGCAGACCTCGGGCGACATCGCCAAGGCGCTCGGCTGCGGCGCGGACGCGGTGATGCTCGGCGAGCCGCTCTCGCTCTGCCAGGAGGCGCCCGCCGGTGGCACCTGGTGGCACTCGGCGGCCAGCCACCCGTCGCTGCCGCGCGGCGCGTTCGAGTCCGCCAGCGAGCCGCTCGGCTCCATGGAGCAGCTCCTCTTCGGCCCGGCCGACGAGCCCGACGGCCAGCTCAACCTCTTCGGTGGGCTGCGCCGGGCGATGGCCAAGTGCGGCTACCGCGACCTCAAGGAGTTCCAGAAGGTCGGGCTGGTCCTGGACCGCTGAGGCGCAATCTCGCACGACGGAAGGTCGGCCCCGCCACGGTGCGGGTCCGGCCTTTCGTCGTACCGGGGGAAGCCCGGCATCCGGCGATCCGCGCCGCTCGCCCGCTCGCCCTGGCTAGGCTCGTCCTGACCGGCGATCGTCGCAGGAGGAGTGTGCATGGTCCTGACCGGACGGACCTCGGCCCGTCGTGGGCCGGCCGCCGTGGTCGCCGCGCTGACCTGCGCGATCGCGCTGGTCACGGTTGGTTGCACGGGCGACGACGAGGGCGGGTTCCGCCCCGGCGCCGCCGACGCCGGCGACCCGTACGTGCCGGGGCGCGGCAACGGCGGCTACGACGTCACCCACTACGGCCTCGACGTCCGCTACGACCCGGCTACCGACCGGCTGACCGGCCGGGCCACCATCTCGGCGACGGCCACCCAGGACCTGTCCCGGTTCAACCTGGACCTGGCCGGGCTCGACGTCGGCGCGGTCACCGTCGGCGGGGCCCGGGCCGAGCACCGCCGCGACGACGGCGAGCTGGTGGTGACCCCACCCGACGGGCTGCCGCGCGGCCAGCCGTTCACCGTGGCGGTCGAGTACGCCGGCGTGCCAGCCCCGGTCGCCGACGGCGCGCTGGGCGCCGGTGGCTTCCTGCACACCGACGACGGTGCGATCGCGCTCGGCCAGCCGGACTCGGCGGCCACCTGGTTCCCGGTCAACGACCACCCGTCCGACAAGGCCAGCTACGACATCGCGGTGACCGTCCCGGACGGGCTCGCCGCACTGAGCAACGGGGTGCCCGGGCCGAAGCGCAGCGCGGACGGCTGGACCACCTGGCGGTGGGCCGAGCGGCAGCCGATGGCCAGCTACCTGACCACACTGGTGATCGGCGACTACCGGGTCACCACGGGTACGCACGCCGGGCGGCCGATGGTGACCGCCGTCCCGTCGAGTGAGCCGGCGGGCGGTGCCGCCGCCGTGTCGCTGGCCCGTACCGGGGCGATCGTCGACTTCCTCGCCACCCGGTTCGGGCCGTACCCGTTCGAGTCGTACGGCGGGATCGTGGTCGCCGACCCGCGGATCGGCTACGCGCTGGAGACGCAGTCCCGGCCGGTGTACGGCCCGGGGTTCTTCCTCGACGACCGGCCCAATCCGGCGGTGGTGGCGCACGAGCTGGCCCACCAGTGGTTCGGCGACAGCGTGTCGCTGAGCCACTGGCGCGACATCTGGCTCAACGAGGGCTTCGCCAGCTACGCCGAGTGGCTCTGGGAGGAGCACGACGGCGGCCGGACCGCCCAACGTGCCTTCGAGGCCCAGTACGCGACCACCGACTGGTCGCAGCCCTCGGTGGACCCGGGCCGGGCGGCGATGTTCGGCAACGCCGTCTACAAGCGTGGCGCGCTGGCCGTGCACGCGCTGCGCCGCACGGTCGGCGACGACGCGTTCTTCCGCATCCTGCGGGCCTGGACGGCCGAGCGGCGCGACGGCAACGCCACCACCGAGGACCTGATCGTCCTCGCCGAACGGGTCTCCGGCCGGCAGTTGCGGTCCCTCTTCGACGCGTGGCTGGTCGGTGGCACCGCACCCGCCCTGCCGTGATGACCTTGTGATGGTCGCTCGGTAGGCTGCCGCGGAACGGACGGGCGACGCGCCGGGCCGCGCCCGGTCGGCGCGCGGCGGGCCGGGTCGACGGGCGCGCCGACAGGGCGGACGGGCGTGGTTCCCGTCGGCACACGAAAGGGCTGAGCGATGAGGCTGCGACGGCGGGCGCTGCGAACGGGCGTCGGTCTGCTGCTGACCGGGGCACTGCTGGCCGGGTGCGACTCGGCGCCGGCGGAGTCGGGCCCCTCGGCGGCCGCCCCCTCCTCGGGCGCCCCCCGGCAGTTCAAGCCGGGCGCGGCGGGCGCCGGCGACCCGTACTTCCCGAGCTACGGCAACGGCGGCTACGACGTCGGCCGCTACACGGTGAAGGTCCGGTACGACCCGGACAAGGACCGGCTCACCGGCACCGCCACCGTGCAGGCCGCCGCGACCAGTGACCTCTCCGCGTTCAACCTGGACCTGGCCGGGCTCTCCGTGCGTTCGGTGAAGGTGGACGGTGCGCCGGCCAAGCACACCCGCAAGGGCGACGAGCTGGTGGTGACCCCGGCGAACGGCCTGATCGCGGGCAACGGCTTCGTCGCCGAGATCGCGTACGAGGGCAAGCCGGAGCCGCTGGCGAACGAGGTCCTCGGCGAGGGCGGCTTCCTGCACACCGGCGACGGCGCGATCGCGCTCGGCCAGCCGGAGTCGGCGAGCACCTGGTTCCCGGTCAACGACCACCCGTCCGACAAGGCCAGCTACGACTTCGAGATCACCGTCCCGGACGGCCTGACCGCGGTCAGCAACGGCGTGCCGGCCGGGAAGTCGCGCGACGACGGTTGGACCACCTGGAAGTGGTCCGAGCGGGCGCCGATGGCGAGCTACCTGAGCTTCGTGGTGATCGGCAAGCTGCGGGTGACCACGGGTGAGCACAAGGGACGGCCGGTGTTCAGCGCCGTCGACGTCGACGTGGCCGAGGGCGCGGCGGACGACTCGATCGCCGACACCGTCAAGGTCGCGGACTACCTGGAGACCGTATTCGGCCCCTACCCGTTCGACGCGTACGGCGGGGTGGTGATCTCCGACGCCCGGATCCGGTACGCGCTGGAGACGCAGTCCCGGCCGGTCTACTCGGCGGGGTTCTTCCGGCAGGGTCGCAACACCGAGGTGGTGGCGCACGAGCTGGCGCACCAGTGGTTCGGCGACAGCGTGGCGCTGACGAAGTGGCAGGACATCTGGCTCAACGAGGGGCTGGCCACGTACGCCGAGTGGCTCTGGGCCGAGCACAGCGAGGGCCGCCGGGCCGCGGCGGCCTTCGCCACCCGGTACTCCGGCTCACCGGCCTCGCTCTGGCGGACCCCGCCCGGCAAGCCGGGCGTGGAGAACCTGTTCAGCCAGTCGGTCTACCAGCGCGGCGGAATGACGGTGCACGCGCTGCGGGTGGCCGTGGGGGACAAGGCCTTCTTCCAGATCCTGAAGACCTGGGCGGCCGAGAAGCGCAACGCCAACGGCACCACCGCCGAGTTCATCGCGCTCGCCGAGCGCGTCTCCGGCAAGAAGCTCGACGCGCTCTTCGACGCCTGGCTCTACGGCACCTCCCGTCCCGAGGAGCCGAAGGCGCTCTAGGGCTGGGTCTTGACCCGCAGCGACGGGTGCTCGGCGAGGTAGGCGTCGGCGCGGCCGGCGCGTAGCTCGGTGAGGAAGCGCCGGCCCGTGGAGGTGAGCTGTTCGCCCCGGTAGCCGCCGCCGGAGCCGACGGACGCGCCGGGGAGACCGACCAGCACGAACCGGTCCGCGGGCAGCCCGCCGAGGGCGTACGCGAGGTCGACCAGCCGCCGACCGCCGCCGGCGAAGATCAGCGTGTCGCCGAGCGCGTCGGCGACCTGCTGCACCCGGTCCGGGTCCCGGGCCAGCCCCTGGTCCAGGATCTTGCGGGCCAGGGCCCGGATCAGCTGCTGCTGGTGCCGCTGCCGGCTGTAGTCGCCGCCGGGGATGTAGCGCTGCCGGGAGTAGTCCAGGGCCTGCCAGCCGGTCAGGTGCCGGGTGCCCTTCTCGTAGACCATCTGCGGGCCGGTGTAGCCGCCCGGCGCGCCCTTGCGGTGCTGTCCGTCGGGTTGCCGGTGCCGCGAGACGACCCGCTGGTCGACGTAGACGTCCACCCCGCCGAGGCTGTCCACCAGCCGGTCGAAGCCGCTGAAGGTGACCACCGCGCCGGCGTCGATGCGCAGCCCGGTGTAGCCGCTCACGGTGGAGCGCAGCAGGTCGTACCCCTGGGCCGGGTCCGGTCGCTTGGGGCGGCCCGGCACCCGGCTGCCGTAGCTCATCGCGTGGGTCAGCTTGGTGCGCCCACCGCGGTAGTTGGCCCTCGGGAAGGCCGGGATGTCGACCACCAGGTCGCGGGGGAGCGAGAAGAGGTACGCCCGGTCGAGTCCGCGCGGCACGTGCAGCACCAGCACGGCGTCCGCGTGCGGCTCCCAGCCGGGGACGCTGACCCGGGTGTCCACCCCGACCAGCAGCAGGTTGAGCGGGCCGGTGATGTCGGCGCCCGGCGGTGGTGACGGGCTCGCGGTGGTCGGCGCGGCCGTCGTGGGGCGGGCCGAGCCGGCCGGCGCGGCACCGCGCTCGGGGCTCCGGTCGGCGACCAGTCGGGTGACCACCACCCCGCCCACGGCGACCAGCGCCACGGCGGCGAGCAGCACCAGCCCCAGCAGCCAGCGCCGCCGTGGTGCGCCTGACCCGAGGACCATCTCCGACCCCTTCCGCCCGCACTGGAACAACGCTCCGACGGGTCTCTTCGGTTGCGGCCCGGGGCACCGGGTCGGTCGACCGCTGTGCATGATCGCGCGAATCCCGCCCCTGGCGCGACAGCTACTGACCGGTAATGATGCGTTCATGCGGTACGACGTGCTGGTCATCGGGTCCGGGTTCGGCGGCAGCGTCACCGCGCTGCGGCTGGCCGAGAAGGGCTACTCGGTCGGGGTCCTGGAGGCCGGCCGGCGCTTCGCCGACGACGAGTTCCCGCAGACCTCGTGGCGGGCCCGGCGCTTCCTCTGGGCGCCACGGCTCGGCTGCTACGGGATCCAGCGGATCACCCTGCTCCGGGCGGCCGACCGCCGTGCCGGCGGTGGGGTGCTGGTGCTCTCCGGCACCGGGGTGGGCGGCGGATCGCTGGTCTACGCCAACACCCTCTACGAGCCGCTACCTGCGTTCTACAGCGACCCGCAATGGCGGGACATCACCGACTGGCGCGACGAGTTGGCCCGCCACTACGACCAGGCCAAGCGGATGCTCGGCGTCACCACCTATCCGCGCGACACCGGGGCGGACCGGGCGATGCGGGCGGTGGCCGAGCGGATGGGGGTGGGGCACACCTTCCACGCCACCCCGGTCGGGGTGCACATCGGCCGGCCCGGCGAGCGGGTCGCCGACCCGTACTTCGGCGGGGCCGGCCCGGAGCGCACCGGCTGCACGCACTGCGGATCCTGCATGACCGGTTGCCGGCACGGGGCGAAGAACACCCTGGTCAAGAACTACCTCTGGTTGGCCGAGCGGCTCGGCGCGCGGGTGCACCCGCTGACCACGGTGACCGCCGTCCGCCCCGCGCCGGACGGCGGTCACGAGGTGCACACCGTTCGCACCGGCGCCTGGTTGCGCCGGCGCCGCCAGATTTTCCGGGCCGATCAGGTGGTCTTCGCCGCTGGCGCGCTCGGCACCCAGCGTCTGCTGCACGAGATGAAGGCGACCGGCGCGCTCCCCGCGCTCTCGCCCCGACTGGGCGAGCTGACCCGGACCAACTCGGAGGCGATCCTCGGCGCCTCGGTGCCCCGCCGGCGGGCCCGGACACAGCGGCTCGACTTCACCGAGGGGGTGGCCATCACCAGCTCGTTCCACCCCGACCCGCAGACCCACGTGGAGCCGGTCCGCTACGGGCGGGGCTCCAACGCGATGGGGCTGCTCCAGTCGCTGCTGGTCGACGGCGGTCCGCACCGCGTCCGGCGTTGGGTCGGCACACTGCTGCGGCAGCCGGGCACCGCGGCCCGGCTGCTCTCCGTCCGCCGCTGGTCGGAGCGGACGGTGATCGCCCTGGTCATGCAGTCGGTCGACAACTCGCTGACCACCCGGTGGCGGCGTGGGCCGCTCGGTCGGCGGCTGGTAAGCGGCCCCGGGCACGGCGCGCCGAACCCGACCTGGATTCCGGCCGGCAACGACGCTGTCCGGCTGCTCGCCGAGGAGATCGGCGGTACGCCGGGCGGCGCGCTGACCGAGCCCTTCAACATCCCGATGACCGCGCACATCCTCGGCGGGGCGGTGATCGGGGCCACCCCGGCCGAGGGGGTGATCGACCCCTACCACCGGGTGTACGGGCATCCGGGGCTGCACGTGGTGGACGGGGCGGCGGTCTCGGCCAACCTCGGGGTGAACCCGTCGCTGACCATCACCGCCCAGGCGGAGCGGGCGATGTCGCTCTGGCCCAACAAGGGCGAGACGGACCCGAGGCCGCCGCTCGGCGCTCCGTACCGCCGGCTGGACCCGGTCGCGCCGCGGCAGCCCGCCGTGCCGGCCCACGCTCCCGCCGCCCTGCGCCCCTGATCCGGGAGCGGAAGAGTGATCTGTCCCGCCGCCGGGCGGGGCGGAGCGGGCCCGCCGGTGACTGTCGGTAGGCTTTGCCCACATGAGCACGCCTCGCCCCGTCCTCGTGGTGGACTTCGGAGCCCAGTACGCCCAGCTCATCGCGCGCCGGGTGCGTGAGGCGAGGGTCTATTCGGAGATCGTGCCGCACTCCATGCCGGTCGCCGAGATGCTGGCCAAGGACCCGGCCGCGATCATCCTCTCCGGCGGCCCGGCCAGCGTCTACGCGCCGGACGCCCCGCAGATCGACGCCGGCATGTTCAACGCCGGGGTGCCGGTCTTCGGCATCTGCTACGGCTTCCAGGCGATGGCCCAGGCGCTCGGCGGCACGGTGGCCCGCACCGGCAACCGCGAGTACGGCGGCACCCCGCTGCGCCCGCGTCTCCTCGACCCCGGCGTGCTGCTGCGCGATCTGCCGGCCGACCTGCCGGTCTGGATGAGCCACGGTGACTGCGTCACCGAGGCGCCCGCCGGCTTCACGGTCACCGCCGAGTCCGCCGGCGCGCCGGTCGCCGCGTTCGAGGACCTGACCGGCCGCCGGGCCGGCGTGCAGTTCCACCCGGAGGTCGGGCACACCGCGCACGGCCAGGAGATGCTCACCCGGTTCCTCTACGACATCGCCGGCATCGAGCCCACCTGGACGCCGGCGAACATCATCGACGAGCAGGTGGCCCGGATCCGGGCGCAGGTCGGCGACAAGGAGGTCATCTGCGGCCTGAGCGGCGGGGTCGACTCCGCGGTCGCCGCCGCGCTGGTGCACAAGGCCGTCGGCGACCAGTTGACCTGCGTCTTCGTCGACCACGGCCTGCTGCGCGCGGGTGAGGCCGAGCAGGTGGAGAAGGACTACGTCGCGGCCACCGGCATCAAGCTGAAGGTGGTCGACGCCGCGGACCGGTTCCTCGGCGCGCTGGCCGGGATCACCGACCCGGAGCAGAAGCGGAAGATCATCGGACGCGAGTTCATCCGGGTCTTCGAGGCCGCCGCCCGGGAGATCGCGTCGCACGGCGACGTCGAGTTCCTGGTGCAGGGCACCCTCTATCCGGACGTCGTCGAGTCCGGCGGCGGCACCGGCACCGCCAACATCAAGAGCCACCACAACGTCGGCGGCTTGCCGGAGGACCTGAAGTTCGCCCTGGTCGAGCCGCTGCGCACGCTCTTCAAGGACGAGGTCCGGGCGCTCGGCCTGGAGCTGGGGCTGCCCGAGGCGATGGTCTGGCGGCACCCGTTCCCGGGCCCCGGCCTGGCCATCCGGATCATCGGCGCGGTCGACCGGGAGCGCCTTGACCTGCTCCGCCGGGCCGACCTGATCGCCCGCGAGGAGCTGACCGCGGCCGGCCTGGACCGGGGCGTCTGGCAGTTCCCGGTGGTCCTCCTCGCCGACGTGCGCAGCGTCGGGGTGCAGGGGGACGGGCGCAGCTACGGGCATCCCGTGGTGCTGCGCCCGGTCTCCAGCGAGGACGCGATGACCGCCGACTGGTCCCGGCTGCCCTACGACGTGATCGCCAAGATCTCCACCCGGATCACCAACGAGGTGGCCGAGGTCAACCGGGTCGTGCTCGACGTGACCAGCAAGCCGCCGGGCACCATCGAGTGGGAGTGATCCCGGCTCAGGCCGCGGCCGGCGGCGTGGGTCCGCTCGGCGGCACGTTCGGGTAGGTCGGCGTCGGGGCGTACCCGGGTCGCGTGGGCGCGGGCCCGGCGGCGGGTGGCGGGCCCTGCGGCGCGGCGGCCGTCGGGTGCGGCCACGCGGGCGCGCCGGCCGGCTCCTCGGGCATCAGGAACCACATGATCGGGTACGCGAGCAGGGCGAGCCCGCCGGTGAGCAGCCCGGTGACCGCGAAGATCACCCGGACCAGGGTGGGGTCGATGCCGAAGTAGCGGCCGACACCGCTCGCGACGCCGGCCACCATGCGGTCGGTGGTCGGTCGCCGGAGCTGCTTGTAGGGAGCGTGGGGAGGGGTGGTGGCTGTCATGCCTCCACCCTCCGCGCCGGACGGCGGGGCGTCCTCGGTGACCGCCCGGATCCCTACCCTGACCGGTCCCTGACCCGGGAGCCTTGAGTCAGGAATCTGACTCTTTTCGATACCGGTAACCGGGCCCGGGGAGAATTTCCACCCGTGACCACCACGCTGACGCCGCTGCGCAGGATCGCGGCATACGCAGTCTGTGCTGATCCTCAGGGCCGAGTTCTGCTGGTCCGCGCGTCGGAGCGCTCCGGCACTCCCGGCACGTGGTCGCTGCCCGGCGGGGCGGTCGACCACGGCGAGGATCCGAACCACACCGTCGTCCGCGAGACCGCGGCGGAGACCGGCCTCTCGGTCGCCGTCACCGGTCTGCACGACGTGCTGGCCGACATGCGGGCGCTGCCCGAGCGGGGCATCACGATCCACACCGACCGCCTCGTCTACCGGGTCTCGGTACGGGGCGGCACCCTGCTCGACCGGGTGGACCGGCCGACCGACCTGGTGCGGTGGTTCACCCGCGAGGAGGCCGCCTCGCTGCCGCTGCGCTCGTTCACCGCGCGCGCCCTGGAACTGCCCGCCTCCTCCGCCGACGTGGTCCCCGACGAGCCGCCGGAGTTCCCCTCCTTCTACGCGGTGCCCGGCCCGGACGGGCTGCACCGGGCACAGCGCTTCGCCGCGTACGCGGTCTGCACCGACCCGGCGGGCCGGGTGCTGCTCACCCGGGTGGCCGACGGCTACCCGGGCGCCGGCTGCTGGCACCTGCCCGGCGGCGGCACCGACTACGGCGAGCAGCCCGGCGCCGCGCTGATCCGGGAGCTGGTCGAGGAGACCGGGCAGTCCGGCCGGCTGGTCGAGCTGCTCGGGGTGGCCAGTCACCGCGACGCCGCCTCACTCGGCCCGGAGGGTTACCCGATCGACTGGCACGGGGTGCGTGCCTTCTACCGGGTGGTGGTCGACCAGCCCGCCCCGCCCCGGGTCGCCGACGTCGGCGGCTCCACCAGCGAGGCCCGGTGGTTCGCTCCCGCCGAGCTGGGCGCGCTGCCCGCCGACCGCCTAACCGAGGTCACCGCCGAAGCCGTCCAAGCCGCCCGCCTAACCCCCTAACCCCCAACCCCCTGCCCCCCTGCCCCCCCAACCCCCACCCCTCCCGCCGCCCCGGCGGTGATCATGAAGTTATTGTCGGGACACGCCGACATGGACGGCGATAACTTCATGATCGACGGGACGATCCGGACGGGGACGCGAGGGCCACGGGGATGCAGCAGCGGCGGCGGGTGGGTGCGTACGGGGTCTGCCGGGACGACGGGCGGGTGCTGCTGGTGCGGGGATCCGCCAGCGCCCACTTCCCGGGCGTCTGGCAGGTGCCCGGCGGCGGCGTGGAGCACGCCGAACATCCCGCGCACGCGGTGGTCCGTGAGGTCACCGAGGAGACCGGGCTGACCGTCGAGGTGGCCGGGCTGCGTGCGGTGGTCGCCGACGTGGTCCAGTTCCCCGAGGCCGGCGTGGCGATGCACACCGACCGGCTCGTCTTCGACCTGACGGTGGTCGACGGAGAGCTGCGCGACGAGCGGGACGGCACGACCGACCTGGCCCGCTGGCTGACCCCGGACGAGGCGGCCGAGGTGCCGCTGATGCCGTTCACCGCCGAGCTGCTCGGCCTGCCGGTCACCCCGCTGCCGGCCGGGCAGGGACGGCGGGCGTCGTTTCCACCGCCACCGGCCGACCGCCGGCTCCGGTTCGGGGCGTACGGGCTGGTCACCGACCCGGCCGGGCGGGTACTGCTCACGATGATCGCGGACGGCTACCCCGGGGCCGGGCGTTGGCACCTGCCCGGCGGCGGGACGGACCACGGCGAGCAGCCGGTGCCCGCGCTCCTGCGTGAGCTGGTCGAGGAGTCCGGCCAGCTCGGCCGGGTGACCGAGCTGGTCGCGGTGGACAACCTGCACAACCCGGCGGCGCTCGGCCCGGAGGGCCGCCCGCTGGACTGGCACGGCGTACGGGTGGTCTACCGGGTGGTGGTCGAGGCGCCGACCGAGCCGAGGGTCACCGAGCTGGCCGGTGGCTCGACCGCCCGGGCCGCCTGGTTCGACCCCGCGGAGCTGGCCGGGCTGCCACTCACCGAGATCGCTGCCTGGTCAATGGGACGTCCGCGCCGATAGCACCCGCCAGCCGAGCCGACATTGGCCAACTCCGGTACAGTCGAAGCGGGGAATGATGGAGAAACGGGCGATGAGGCCCGGGATGGGAATATGACAGCGGTTCGCGCGGTTTAAGCCAGATATAAGTACCGCCGGCAGCTATCGCCAAGCTCCGTTCCCTTATGCGATGGTGTACTCCGCACAACGGCTGCCGGGCCAGTGAAGGTCCGGCACGAGACAGCCGGACGCCCGCCCCAATGGCGGACAGCCGATCCGGTGATGGAGGAAACGTGCCGAGAGCCCCATGGCGCCGGCGTCGTACGACTGACAGTCCGCGCCCCGCAGGGCCCCGCTGGGCGGGCCGGTTGCGCCGCAGCAGCACCTTTGCCCGGCAGGTGCTGCTGGTCCGGGTGGGCCGCCGCGACGGCGACCTGCACGGCGGCAGCGAGGGCGTGCTGACCGAGCCCCGCTACGCCGACCGGCGCCGCCGACGCTACGGCCTCAACCGGTTCAACCGGCCGAGCGTCGAGTCGGTCATGCCGGTCAGCCCGGCCCTGGCGCCTGTCGCCGAGCCCGACGACCAGAGCAACGGGCGCCCCATCCCGCTGCTCCCCGGCGAGCGCACCACCAGCCGCCGGGTGAAGTTCGCCCTGGTCAACGCGTGCACGCTGAGCAGCCTGACGCTGGGCATGTTCGCCATCTTCCTGGCCATGCAGGGCGAGGTGCGCGTCGCTGCGATCTGCCTGATCGCCTGCGTCGCGTTCGACGGCCTGGACGGGGCGCTGGCCCGCAAGTTCGGCGTGGCCAGCCCGTTCGGTGCACAGATGGACTCGCTGGCCGACATGTGCTCGTTCGGCCTCGCCGCGCCGGTGGTGGTCTACGCCTCGCTCGCCGGTTCCGTCTCCACGGCGGCCGCGGCCGTCGCCTGCGCCCTCGTCGGGGCCTGCGCGGCGATCCGGCTCGCCCGATTCAACGTCTCGCCGAAGGACGGCCGGTTCTTCTGCGGGGTGCCCACCACGATGGCTGCCGCCGTGCTCGCGGTGACCGTCGCCATCGGCCTGCCGGTGCCCGGCCCGGTGCTCGTCGCCGGCGTGGCGCTGCTCGCCTTCGCGATGGTGTCCAGCTTCCCGTACGCGAAGCTCGCCCGGCTGGTGAAGCTGCCGGCGTGGCTCTGGCTGGCGCCGGTGATCGGTGCCCTGGTCGACATCCGGCTCACCTTCGCCCTGATCGTGGTGGGTTACCTGGTCAGCGGGCCGGTGCTCTGGTTGCGCCAGCGCCGCACCGCCTGATCCCCGTACCTCGACGAAGAAGGGGGCGCCGCAGCCGCGGCGCCCCCTTCTTCGTCGCTGCGGTTCAGCGCCAGCGGGCGATCACGCTCGACCCGCCGACCACCTTGTCGCCCGGGCCGACCAGCGGATCCGCCGCCTCGGCGGGCAGGTAGACGTCGGTACGCGAACCGAACCGGATCAGCCCGAAGCGCTCGCCCTTGGCCAGCAGCGCGCCGATCGGTGCCCGCTGCACGATGCGCCGGGCGATCAGCCCCGTCCGCTGCGCCACCACCACCGTGCCGTGCGTGGTGTCCAGCACCGTGTACGCGGCCACGTTGTGCTCGGCGTCCGGCTTCATGGCGTTGACGAACCCGCCGTCGGCCACGAAGTAGTCGACCACCTTGCCGGCGACGGGAGCGCGGTTGACGTGCACGTCCAGCACCGACAGGAAGACCGCGACGCGCAGCCACTCGCCGTCGCCGAAACGCTCGTCGTGCAGCCGCTGCACCGACAGGACCTGCCCGTCCGCCGCGGCCACCACGGCCGTCGGGTCCTCGGGGACGTCGCGCTCCGGGTCACGGAAGAACGCGGCGACCGGGGCCGCGGCGAGCGCGGGCAGCAGCCAGAGCTTGGACTTCGGCCGGGTCAGCCGGGCCAGCGCGGCCAGGCCGAGAGTGATGCCGGCCGCGGCCACCCCGTTGGAGTCGATGTGCATCGCGCGCGTCAGCGGCACGCTGGACGGCCGGTGGGCCGGCGCGAGCTGGTCGGCCGCCGAGGGGCCGGCCGGGGTGAGCCGGAGCCGGAACAGTCGCACCGGCGGGGAGTTGCGCAGCACCAGGTCGGTGCCGACGCCGTAGAGGGCGCCCTGCCGCTCCAGCTCGGCCGCCGCACCTGCCGTCCGACCGGGGGCGGCGGCCGTCGCCACGCTGAGCACCGCGCCGTCGCTGAGGTACTTCGTCAGCCCCTCGATCGCGGTACGGGTCTCGTCGACCGTGCCGAGCAACGGCT
Organism: Micromonospora sp. NPDC051006; assembly: GCF_044456245.1. Lineage (NCBI taxonomy): Bacteria > Bacillati > Actinomycetota > Actinomycetes > Micromonosporales > Micromonosporaceae > Micromonospora > Micromonospora sp. NPDC051006. Next base: position 112,363 of record NZ_JBITFP010000001.1, on the reverse strand, counting down.
CGGCGGCGATGACCACCTCGGCGGCGTCGGTCTCGGCGAGCGAGTCGACCACCCGGACCCGGTCGGCGACCCACCGGCCCTGGGCGGTGACGTGATCGCGCAGCGCGGCTGCGGACGCGCCCTCGGCGGGCACCACGGTGAGCCGGTCACCGGGCAGCAGCGCCTCGATCGCCGCGGCGAGCACGGCGGACTGCGGGCCCGCGCCGACCAGCAGGGCGGCCTTCGGGTGGTTGAGCCGGGCGAGCTCGGTGACGAGGGTACGGGCGGCTCGCTCGCCGATGCGGACCGGACCGGGCCGGCCGGGGGGACGCACGGCGGGGGACTGGGTCATGTCGGACGGGCTCCTGACGGGGTAGACACGGGAAGCGCGACGGGGCCGCCACGGCGACGCGGGCCGGCCGACGACGGCGGATTCTCCATCGGTCAGCATAGGCGTCCACGCGCGACGACCGCACCGCCGTCGTCCGCCCGGTCTGCCGGCTCGGCCCGGTCCGCCGACCCGGCTCCGTCTGTCGGCTCGGCCAGGCCAGGTGGGCGGGCGCGGTCGGCCGGGGCGATCGTGACGCCTCGGGCCGGTCGTGGCTCGCCGGAGCGGTCGTGGCGCCTCGGGCCGATCGTGGCTCGCCGAGGCTGGCCGGGCACGCCTGGGGCGTGCCCGGCCAGGAATCCGTCGGGTCGGCCGTCCGCCGGACGAGCGGCGCCGGCGTCAGCGCCGGGGACCGTCCTCGTCGGGGGTCGCCGCCCGGGGCTCGGCCCCGCCGCCCGGCCGGTCCTCGACCATCTCGCCCGGAGTGCTGGTGACCGCCTCGGTCGGCCGTTCGTCGGCCTGATCCACCGCCCGGCTTCCGCCGACGGTCGGCTCGTCCGCCGGCCGGACCGGGCTGCCGTCGGCGGTCGGTTCGTCGACCGCCGAGACCGGGCTGCCGCTGGTGGGCTGGTCGGGCTGCCAGGCCGGGCTGCCGGTCGGCTGGTCGGGCAGCCACGCCGGGTGGATCCCACCGACCGCCTGGTCACCAGGCTCGCGCCCGGCGCCGCCCAGGCCGGGACCGACACCGCCCAGGCCGGGCTCCGCCCAGCCCGCGTTGAGGGCCGAATGCTCTGCGGTCCGGGCCGGTGGCGCGGTGTCCCAGGCCGGCGGCGGGGCGTCCCAGGCCGGCAGGCCCGCGCCGGAGCCGGGCATCGCCGCGCCCGAGGTCGGCGCCGTTTCTCCGAAGGCGGCGGCCGGCCCGCCGAGGGCGGGCCCGGCGGCGCCGGAGACGGGTTCGGCCGGGGCCGGCGTGGTGGCGGTTGCCGCATCCCGGTCGGCGGACCGGCCCGAGCGGAGCGCGCCGACCAGGCCGAGCACCCCGATCAGGATCAGCGCGCCGGCCAGGAACCAGCCGACCGGTGGCAGTGCCAGCCCGAGCAACTGGGCCAGCAGCCACCAGGCGGCGAGGGCCAGGAAGACCAGCCCGAAGGCGAACGAGACCAGATCGGTGCGGTGAGCCTTCACCGAGTCACCTCCAGGTTGCCGGCGTTCACGTGGATGAAGAGGCGCAGCGTCCCGCCGCCGACCCCGTCCGAGCCGAGGTCGGTGATCTCCCGGGACGGCCCGGCCGGCCCGGCGTGGCGCCGGCCGAAGATGGACGCGTCACCGGCGTTGACGTCGGCCACCGTCGTCACGTCGACGTTCGGCGGCACCACGACGGTGGCCTCGCCGAAGTTGATCGACACGGTGATCTCGGTGTTCCGTTTGGCGAAGTCGACCGCGCGCAGGTCGAGCACCGCGTCGCCGAAGCTGTTCTCGTAGCGGGTGGCGAGGTCCTGGTAGCTGGTCGGCGCCCAGGTCACCGCCCCGTCCACGCCGCGGACCCGGTCGTAGGACTCGGCGACCGTACCCACGCCGAGCGCGGCGGCGGTCACCAGGCCGAGCGCGATCAGCCAGCGGGCCCGGCCGAACCAGGTGCCCACCAGCAGCCCGAGACCGATGGTGGCCAGCGCCGCGGCGAAGTACGCCGACGCGCCCACGTCGAAGGCGTTGACCAGGTCGAGGACGACGACCACGCCCAGGGCGAGGAAGATCAGCGAGAAGGTCACCGCGCCGAGCGGGGACCGCTCCTTCGGGCGCTTCGGCGGCTTCGGCGGCTTGGGCGGCTTCGGTGGCTTGTACCCGGCCGACTGCGAGGCGTACGGGCCGTGCGGGGCGAACGGCGGACGGTAGCCGGCCGGCGGCAGGGGCGCGGTCGGCGGGTAGCCGGGGCCAGCCGGCGCGTTCGCCGCCGCCTCGGCGGGCGTCGCCGGAGGCAGGCCCGAGGTGGCGGCGACACTGCTCGGCCACTGCGGCGCCGGGGCGGCCACCGGCGGCCAGGTGGGCAGCTCGGCGGTGCGGTCGGCCGGCTGACCGGAGACCGGCGGGACGGCGGCGACCGGGGCCCCGCCGGAGACCGAGGTGGCTCCGGGCAGCGCGCTCCCCCCGTGCGGAGCGCCCCACGGGTAGCCGGTGCCGCCGGCGGTGGCCGGTTGATGACCGGTCGCCGGGCCGACCCCGGGCGCCGGGGCGCCGGTTGCGGCGGCCAGGTCGGCGGTGGGCGGCGCGACCGGCCGGTCCGGCACCGGGTAGCTGACCGGTGGCACCGGGCCGGGCGGCGCGGCGGGCGGCGGCGGGCCCGGCACGACGGCGGGCGGTGTGCCGCGGCTGTCCCGGTTGAGCAGCAGCGCGCCACCGATCAGGATGGCCGCGCCGAGCAGGACCGCCCGGAAGGCGTCGGTGACGATGTAGCCGAAGCTGACCGCGACCAGGATGCTGAGCACGATCACGGTGACCGGGGACATGCTGGACCGACCCCGGCCGAGCATCGACTCGACCGGCGACGCGGTGTCGCCCTCGCCGGGGATGATCAGCCACGCCGTCACGTATACCAGAATGCCGATCCCGCCGAAGAAGCCGAGCACCGCGAGCAGCACCCGCCACAGCACCGGGTCGGTGTTGGTGGCCCGGCCGATGGCCGCGCAGACACCGGCCAGGTAACGCCCCTCCCGAGGCCGGACCAGCCCGTAGCGTGAGGTGAAGCCGGCGCCGCCGGGCGGTGGGCCGACGGTGGCGCCACCCGGGCCCTCGGGCGGGGGCGGCGGGCCACCACCGGGCCCGCCCGGCCCGAAGCCGGCCGCGGTCGGCTCCGGCCCGTACCAGGCCGGTCCCGATCCCGGGCCCGGGCCGGCCCCCCAGCCGGCGGCGGTCGGATCGGACCCGGCCGATGTCGCGGCGGCGGGCTCCTGCGGACCGGTCGCGGTCGGCGGGCCGAACGTGGTGGGGCCGGCTCCGCCGGTGGACGGGGCTGGTGGTGGCGGTCCGCCCGGCGAGGCCGCCCCGGGACGGGGCGACTGGGCAGCTTCCTCGGTCATGCCTCGATCCTGCTGCCCCACCCGCCCGAGCGACCTCAGGACCCGACCCTGACCCCACCCTGAGATCCCGAGCGCCGGAATGTCGGGGGCGTCCCCGTGGTCGGCACGGGGCGCAGCGTGTGACGATCGAACCGGCGCCGGAAACGGCCGGTGCCAGCCGCACCGTCTCCGCCGCCCTCGACCGGCGTCACCCCACCGCGACCAGGGAGTTTCCGATCAGCATCGCGAGCCCGCCACCGCGCCTCTACCGCGCCCCGGAGCACCGGATGGCCGCCGGGGTGGCCGCCGGCATCGCCGATCATCTCGGCATCTCGGTGCTGCGGGTACGGATCGCCTTCATGGTGCTGCTCGGGCTGAGCGGGCTCGGCCTGCTGCTCTACGCGGCCTTCTGGGCCGTGGTGCCGCTGCGGCCCGGCAACTCGGGAGTGCCACCCCGGCGTGACGTCGCCCAGCTGCTGCCGTTCGTGGCGATCGGGCTCGGCGTCCTGCTGGTGCAGGTGATGGTCTTCGACTCGATCGGCGCGGCGGGCACCGCCGGCTGGCTGGTGGCGATCATCGCGGTCGGCGCCGGCGTGATCTGGCACCAGTCCGCGCCGGAGCGGCGTCGCCAGTGGGGCGATTCGATGCCGGTGCCCTGGCTCGGCGCGGTGGTGGAGGAGAGTGACCGGCGCGCGTTCGTGCTGCGCTTCATCGGCGGCGGGGTACTGGTCGCGGTCGGCATCATCGGCGTCGCCGCGGTCTACTCCCCGGCGCAGAACTTCGACGCGGTGATCAACGGCGTGATCTTCGCGCTGGTCGGCCTCGCCGGGGTGTGCGTGGTCGCTGCACCGGTGCTCTGGCGGACGTACAACCAGCTCCGCTCGGAGCGCGAGGGGCGGATCCGGGAGCAGGAGCGGGCCGAGTTGGCCGCCATGGTGCACGACCAGGTGCTGCACACCCTCGCCCTGATCCAGCGCAACGCCAGCGACATCAAGACCGTCCAGCGGTTGGCCCGCGGGCAGGAGCGCTCTCTGCGCAACTGGCTCTACAAGCCCACCGGGTCGCCGAGCGAGCGGTTCGCGGCCGCGCTGGAGCAGGCCGCGGCCGAGGTCGAGGACACCTTCGCGATCACGGTGGAGGCGGTGGTGGTCGGCGACCGCGAGACCGACGAGCGGGTCGGCGCGCTGGTCGCCGCCGCCCGGGAGGCGCTGGTGAACGCCGCCCGGCACGCCGGAGTGCAGACCGTCTCGCTCTACGCCGAGGTGGAGCCCGATCAGGTCAGCGTCTTCGTCCGGGACCGGGGCAAGGGTTTCGATCCGGATACCGTGGAGGATCACCGGCACGGCGTCCGTGGCTCGATCATCGGGCGGATGAAGCGGCACGGCGGTCGGGCCGAGATCCGGTCCGGGCCGGGTGACGGGACGGAGGTCCGGTTGATGCTGCCGATCTCCCGGGACTCGTCCACAGCGGAAAGGGACAGATGACGATGGCCGAGCAGTCGATGGAACCGGTCGAGGGGGCCGAGCCCCGCACCGAGCGGCTGCGGGTCTTCCTCGTGGACGACCACGCCATGTTCCGCGCCGGCGTACGCGCCGAACTCGGCGCGCACGTCGAAGTGGTGGGCGAGGCGAGCACGGTGGCCGAGGCGGTCAACCGGATCGCGGCCACCCTGCCGGACGTGGTCCTGCTCGACGTGCACATGCCCGACGGCGGCGGGCGGGCGGTGCTGGACGCGATGCGGCGTACCCACCCGCAGGTCAAGTTCCTGGCGCTGAGCGTCTCGGACGCGGCCGAGGACGTGATCGGGCTGATCCGGGCCGGGGCCCGCGGCTATGTCACCAAGACGATCTCGCCGGACGAGCTGACCGCGGCGATCCGCCGGGTGGCCGACGGCGACGCGGTGTTCAGCCCGCGGCTGGCCGGCTTCGTGCTGGACGCATTCGCGGCCCGGCCCGACACTCCGGTCGCCGATCCGGAACTCGACCAGCTCACCAACCGTGAGCGCGAGGTGCTCCGGCTGCTGGCCCGGGGGTACGCGTACAAGGAGATCGCCAAGGAGCTGTTCATCTCGATCAAGACGGTCGAGACGCACGTCTCCAACGTGCTGCGCAAGCTCCAGATGTCCAACCGGTACGAGCTCTCCCGTTGGGCGGCCGACCGCCGACTGGTGTGATCGCCTCCTCTTCTCCGGCAGCCGCCACACCTGCGGGCGCCGGCCGGGTCGCGGTCGGGTCACTCGGTTCGTAGCACCGTGAAGGCCTCGGCCAGCCGGCCGGGCGGCAGCCCGGCGTTGTCGGCCACCGTGGTGAGCCGGTCCCGGATCCAGGTCGCCACGTCGAAGTGCCCGGTCTGCGAGCGGTGCGCCCGCATCGCCGCGATCTTCCGGTCGAACCGGTCGGTCACGTCGACGGCGTGGTCCGGCCCGGGGCCGCCGGCGTACCAGACCTCCCGGACCACCCAGGGCTCCAGTCCCTCGGCGAGCAGGTCGGGGTGGGTGAACGGGTTGCGCGCGTCGGGATAGATCGCGCAGGTGGTGGCCTCGCCGACGGCCAGGTGGTCCGGGTGGCTGGGGCCGGTGAGCTGTTCCCAGCGGCGTAGCGGCGAGCTGGTCAGCACCCGGTCCGGGCGGAACCGGCGGATCATCGCGGTGATGTCGCGACGCAGGTCCAGGGTCGGGGCGAGCGTCCCGTCGGGATAGTCGTCGAGGAACTCGACCTGCCGGACGCCGACGGCCGCGGCGCCGGCCCGCTGTTCGGCCTCCCGCAGCCGGGGCATCCGGGCCCGCTCGGTGTCGTCGAAGCCGCCGGCATCCCCCCGGGTGACGACGAGGTACGCGACCTCGATACCCTCATCCACCCAGCCGGCGATTGTGCCCGCACAGCCGAAGTCGACATCGTCCGGATGGGCAAAAACAGCCAGTGCTCGACGGACGTCGGAGAGCACGGGAGCGGAGGCGGGAAAGCTCACAGGGCCTGAGCGTACGCGTCGGCCCGTGCTCTGGCAGGACCATGTCTTTCCTGCTCAGAGCGGCACGAGACGCCCACTTCATGATCTTTTCTCAAGTATCGGCAACGTGGCGGGCAACTAACGTCTTGATAACGGCACCTTCACGGAAGTGGCCGGTGAGTGTCACAGTGGCAGCACCTCGCCCCCGGTGTGAGGCACTCCGTACGGCCCGACGACCACGCCCGCCGCCTGTCGACTGCGGTTCGTGGAAGAAACGCCTGCGCAGTGCCGATCCCGATCGGGTGGGGTGGCCCGGCGGATCGGTACATCGGGGGTGTCCCGATTTCCCAGTGGTGTTCGGCGACCCGGCCAACGGGTCGCCGTTGGCGTCACCCCCCAGACGTGCGTGAAACCCACGACGGAACCAGGTTAGAAAGAGGAGGCCCCTCGGAATGAGAGTCTCGAAGCGGGCGAGTAGCGCGGTTGCGCTGGGCGCGGCTGTCGCGCTCATCGCGTCCGGCTGCTCGGGCAGCGACAACGGCGGCGACGCCGGCAACAGCGCGGACGGCGCCATCGTCATCGACGGCACCCAGCCGGAGGTTCCCCTGGTCCCGGCGAACACCACCGAGACCGGTGGTGGCGCGATCATCGACTACCTGTGGACCGGTCTGGTCGAGTACCCGAACAACGGTGGTGCTCCGCAGAACGCCGTCGCGGAGTCGATCGAAACCACGGACTCCAAGGTCTACACCATCAAGATCAAGAAGGGCCTGAAGTTCCACGACGGGTCCGAGGTGAAGGCCGCCAACTTCACCAAGGCCTGGAACTGGGCTGCGTACTCGCCGAACGGCGCGCAGAACTCCAGCTTCTTCGCCGACATCGCGGGCTTCGCCGACGTCCAGTCCACGGACCCGGACGAGGACGGCCCGAAGACGGCTCCGGAGCCGAAGGCCAAGGAGATGACCGGCCTCAAGGTCGTCGACGACTACACCTTCGAGGTCACCCTCGCCGCGCCGACCGCGGTCTTCCCGACCAAGCTCGGCTACAGCGCCTTCGTGCCGCTGCCGGACGTGTTCTTCACCCAGAAGCCGGAAGACTTCGGCAAGAAGCCGATCGGTAACGGCCCGGTGAAGTTCGTGTCGTGGGAAGACGACGTCATGATCAAGCTGACGCGCTTCGACGACTACACGCTGCGCGACAAGATGAAGATCAAGGACGTCGACGTCAAGCTGTACCAGGAGGACACGGCGGCCTACAACGACCTGCTGGCCAACAACCTGGACTTCCAGCAGCAGGTGCCGCAGTCGTCGCTCGCCGGTGACAAGTGGAAGACCGACCTGGGCGAGCGGGCCATCCAGTCCGTCACCCCGTCCACGGGCATCATCGCCTTCCCGACGTACGACCCGCGCTTCAAGAACCCGAAGCTGCGCAAGGCGGTCTCGCTGTCGATCAACCGGCAGGAGATCACCGAGAAGATCTTCTTCGGTAACCGCGTTCCGGCCGACAGCTGGGCCAACCCGCTGACCCCGGGCGCCAAGGAGAAGAACTGCACCTCGTGCGTCTTCGACGCGGCGCAGGCCAAGGCGCTGCTGGCCGAGGCCGGTGGCTTCACGGGCGAGATGGTCTTCTACTACAACGCGGACGCCAGCCACAAGCCGTGGATGGACGCCGTCGCGCAGAGCGTAAAGAACACCCTGGGCATCAACGCCCGGGCCGAGGGCATCCCGACCTTCGCCGTCTTCCGTGAGCAGATCAACGCCCACAAGATGAAGGGCCCGTACCGTGCCGGCTGGCAGCAGGACTACCCGGACGTGGAGAACTGGGTCAACCCGCTCTACGTGACTGGTGGCTCCTCGAACGACGGCCTGTACAGCAACACCCAGGTTGACGCGCTGGCCAAGGAGGCCAGTGGCGCGCCGAGCCTGGACGCGTCGCACGCCAAGTTCGCCGAGGCTGTCGCGATCATCGACCAGGACGTTCCGTCCATCCCGGTCTACTTCCAGGGTCAGCAGTCCGGCCACTCGGAGAAGATCAAGAAGGTGGAGCTGACCAACGTCGGCGAGATCGACATCACCTCCGTCGAGCTCTGATCCGTACGGTCTGACCCAGGTCGGGCTCACCTACCAGGTGAGCCCGACCTGGGGCCGTTCCGCGAGGGGTGCAAAATACCCCTCGACACGTCGTCACGCGTGTCGCCTCGCCGACGCGCCCCCTGTCTGGAGGACCACCCCATGGGCCGTTATCTGTTGAGACGGCTGCTCCAACTCGTCCCGGTCTTCATCGGCACGACCTTCCTGATCTACTGGCTCGTCTGGTCGGTGCCCGGCGACCCGTTCGCCGGCAAGTGCGGCGAGCGGCCGTGCCCGCCCGGATTCGTCGCGGTGATGACCGAGAAGTTCCAGCTGGACCAGCCGCTCTACGTGCAGTACGCCACCTACATGAAGAACCTCTTCCAGGGTGACTTCGGTACCACCTTCGGCGGTCGTTCGATCAACGACATCATCGCCACGGCCTACCCGAACACCCTGAAGCTGGCCGTGGTGGCCCTGGCGATCGAGGCGATCATCGGCCTCACCGCCGGCGTGCTGACCGGCCTTCGGCGTAACGGCTTCCTGGACAACCTGGTCCTGGTCTCCACCCTCTTCCTGATCGCGCTGCCGATCTTCGTCATCGGCTTCGTGCTCCAGTGGGTGCTGGGTGTGCAGTGGAACATCGTCGAGCCCACCGTGTCGAGCGAAATGCGGATCTCCGAGTTGCTCGTACCCGGCTTCGTGCTGGGTAGCGCCTCGATGGCGTACATCGCCCGGGTGGCCCGGACCAGCATCTCCGAGAACCGCCGCTCCGACTACGTGCGCACGGCCATCGCCAAGGGCCTGCCGATGCGCCGGGTGGTCGGCGTGCACCTGCTGCGCAACTCGCTGATCCCGGTGGTCACCCTGCTCGGCACCGACCTCGGCGCCCTGATGGGCGGCGCCATCGTCACCGAGGGCATCTTCCAGATCAACGGCATCGGTCGGGTCGTCTACCGGTCGATCGTCACGAAGGAGAGCGCCACCGTGGTCTCCATCGTGGTGATCCTGGTGATCGTCTACCTCCTGATGAACCTGTTGGTGGACCTGCTCTACGCCGCCCTTGACCCGAGGATCCGCTATGAGTGAGCGCAGCGAACGAATCATCAACGCGGCGTGCCTGATGACCCAGGCCGGCGCCGAGAAGAGTGAGGTGACGGCATGAGCGACCCGAGCACCGCCTCGATCGTCTCCACCCCGCCGGCGCACCAGCCCACCGAGATCGGCGGCCCGACCAACGCCGGCCTGCCCGCCAGTGCCCGGGAGAAGCCCCGCGGCCTGCTCGGCGACGCCTGGCAGGACCTGCGCCGCAAGCCGCTCTTCTGGATCTCGGCGGCGTTCATCCTGCTCTTCATCGCGATGGCGACCTTCCCGTCGCTCTTCACCTCGGCCGACCCGACCGCCGGAAACCTGAGCCGGAGCCTGGAGAAGCCCTCCGGGCACGCCTGGTTCGGCTACGACCTCCAGGGCCAGGACGTCTTCGCCCGGACCATCTACGGCGCCAACGCCTCCATCGTGGTGGCGCTGCTCTCGGTGCTCGGGACGCTGCTGATCGGCGGCACCATGGGCATGATCGCCGGCTACCGCGGCGGCTGGGTGGACGCCCTGCTCTCCCGGATCGCCGACGTGTTCTTCGGCCTGCCGTTCGTGCTCGGCGCGATCGTCATCCTGACCACGTTCAACGGGTCGGGGACCAGCAACGGCGAGTGGAAGATCAAGTTCCTGGTCATCGCGTCGCTGGTCGTGCTGAGCTGGCCGGTCGTGATGCGGCTGATGCGCTCCTCGGTGCTGGCCACCAAGGAGGCCGACTACATCGTCGCGGCCCGGGCACTGGGCGCCGGCACCGGCCGGATCATCCTCAAGCACCTGCTGCCGAACTGCCTGGCGCCGCTGCTGGTCTACGGCACGATCATGGTCGGCTCGTTCATCGGCGCCGAGGCGACGCTCTCCTTCCTGGGCGTCGGGCTGAAGTCGCCGGTGGTCTCCTGGGGCATCATCATCAACGAGGCGCAGGACCTGATCCGGGTCGCTCCCTACCTGCTCTTCTTCCCCGCCGCGTTCCTCGTCGCCGCCGTCCTGAGCTTCGTGATGCTCGGTGAGGCGGTCCGCGAGGCACTCGATCCGAAACTCCGCTAGGGGAGATTCAGTTGTCCGACATTCTCGTGTCCGAGCAGTCCGCCGCGGGTGCCGCCGGGCGCCCGGCCGGCCGTCTGCTCGAGGTCGACGACCTCCGGGTGGAGTTCCGTACCCGCGACGGCGTCGCCAAGGTCATCAACGGAGTCACCTACCACGTCGACGCGGGGGAGACCCTCGCCGTGCTCGGCGAGTCCGGCTCCGGTAAGAGCGTCACCGCGCAGACCATCATGGGCATCCTCGACACGCCGCCCGGTCACGTCACCGGCGGTCAGGTGCGCTTCCACGGCAAGGACATGCTCAAGATGTCCTTCGAGGAGCGCCGCCGCATCCGCGGCGAGGGCATCGCGATGATCTTCCAGGACGCGCTCTCCGCGCTGAACCCGGTCTTCACCGTCGGGTTCCAGATCGCCGAGCAGTTCCGGGTCCGGCGCGGCATGGGCCGTTCCGAGGCCAAGAAGCGCGCGATCGAGATGCTCGACCAGGTCAAGATCCCGAACGCCAAGGGCCGGTTCAGCAACTACCCGCACCAGTTCTCCGGCGGTATGCGGCAGCGGGCGATGATCGCCATGTCGCTGGCGCTCGACCCGGAGGTGCTGATCGCGGACGAGCCGACCACCGCGCTCGACGTGACCGTCCAGGCGCAGATCATGGACCTCCTCGCCGAGCTGCAGCGTGAGCGGCAGATGGGCATGATCCTGATCACCCACGACCTCGGCGTGGTCGCCGACGTCGCGGACCGGATCGCGGTCATGTACGCCGGCCGGATCGTCGAGGAAGCCGACGTGTACGACCTGTACGCCAAGCCGGCGCACCCGTACACCCTCGGCCTGCTCAACTCGATCCCGCGGCTGGACGAGAAGGGGCAGCAGCTCCGGACGATCAAGGGCCTCCCGCCGAACCTGATGAACATCCCGCCGGGCTGCCCGTTCAACCCGCGCTGCCCCATGGCGCAGCCGGTCTGCCGGGAGAAGGTGCCGCCGCTGCTACAGATCGGCGCCGGCCGGGCCAGCGCCTGCCACTTCGCCGAGGAGCTGGTGAACCGTGACTAACATTCTCGAGGTCCGTGACCTGGTCAAGCACTACCCGGTCACCCGTGGCGTGGTGTTCAAGAAGACCATCGGTCAGGTCAAGGCCGTCGACGGCGTCTCCTTCGAGCTGCGCCAGGGCGAGACCCTCGGCGTGGTCGGCGAGTCCGGCTGCGGCAAGTCGACGCTTGCCCGGGTGCTGATGAACCTGGAGAAGCCGACCGGCGGCAGCGTGCTCTACAAGGGGCAGGACACCGCCAAGCTCTCCGGCGGGGCGCTGCGGCGACTGCGCCGGCAGATCCAGCTGGTCATGCAGGACCCGTACACCTCGCTGAACCCGCGGATGACGGTCGGCGACCTGATCGGCGAGCCGTTCGAGATCCACCCCGAGGTCGCCCCGCGGGGCAGCCGACGGGGCAAGGTCAAGGAACTGCTCGACCTGGTGGGCCTCAACCCGGAGCACATCAACCGGTACCCGCACCAGTTCTCCGGCGGGCAGCGGCAGCGCATCGGCATCGCCCGGGCGCTCGCCCTGCGTCCGGAGATCATCGTCTGCGACGAGCCGGTGTCGGCGCTGGACGTCTCCATCCAGGCGCAGGTGATGAACCTGCTGGAGAAGCTCCAGGGCGAGTTCGGCCTGTCGTACGTCTTCATCGCCCACGACCTGTCGGTGGTGCGCCACCTCTCCGAGCGGGTCGCGGTCATGTACCTCGGCAAGATCGTGGAGATCGGCACCGAGGACGAGATCTACGAGCGGCCGACCCACCCGTACACCCAGGCGCTGCTCTCCGCCGTGCCGGTGCCGGACCCGACCGTCCGGGAGCACAAGGCGATCATCCGCCTGACCGGCGACGTGCCGTCCCCGGTCAGCCCGCCCTCGGGCTGCCGGTTCCGTACGCGTTGCTGGAAGGCGCAGGACATCTGCGCCCAGCAGGTGCCGCTGCTGCAGATCCGGCAGGGCTCGGACCACCCGAGCGCCTGCCACTTCGCGGAGAAGCGGGAGATCGTGGCCACTCACGACGCCTGAGCCACCCTGGACCGCCTGCCGACGTCGTCGCGACGCCGGCAGGCGGTTCCGCGTTTCCGGGCCCGGTCGACGCCGGGCGGCCGCGCCCAGCCGCCGCGGGCGCCGTCGCCGGCGCCTCAGAGCGGGCCGCGACCGGCGCGGAGCAGCAGCAGCGCGAGTTGGGTGCCGTCGGAGCCGAGCGCCTGCCGGAACCGCTCCAGGATCTCCCGCTCGCGCGAGAGCACCAGCCGGGTGCCGCCGGAGGCCATCCGGGTCGCGCCGACCTGCTGGGACAGGCTCGCCCGCTCCTGCCACAGGTCGATCAGCGCCTGGTCGATCTGGTCGATCCGCTCGCGGATGGCCACGATCTGGGCCGCCGCGACCGGCTCCTGGGTGCCGGCGTCCACCGGCCGCGGGTCGGGTCGGTCGTTCTCGGTGTCGCCGGTGGCCAGGTTCGCCGCCAGGTCGGCCGCCTGGGCGGGCGTGCCGTTCGTAGCCTCGGCGGGCGCGTCGACCGACCGGGCCGGCACGTCGCCGGGCGTCACCGCGGCGGACCGCCCCCCGTCGGCGTCGCCGGACGCATCGGGTTTGCCCGGGCCGCCGTTCTGCTCCACCACGTCTGTCATCATCGCCGTACCCCTCGGACGTCGGGCCCGGTGCCCGGATCCCGGGACGAAAAAGCCCCGGGCTCCAGGAGCCCGGGGCTTTTCGCAGGTCTGTGATCAGGCGCGACCTACGGCTGCCGGACTCCCGGTGCCGTAGTAAAAGTAGTAGCGCTGACCGAACACGCCGTCGAGTATGCCCATCCGGGGCGCCGGCGCGCAAGGATTCCCGGGGAAGCAGGCCTCAGGTCACCCCCAGCGGGTCGCCGTCCGGCGGGCGGTGCCGGCTGGGTCGCACCCGGGCGTGCGCGGTCGGGAAGTGTCCGCCCGGCGGCATAGACTCGCCGTGCGATGCATCCTCTCTTCGACATCCCCGCGTCCCCGCCCGCGCTCGAGCGCGCGTCGGCCCGTCCGCACCGGCCCGGGCCGGCGCCCAGCCGCCTCGATCCACAGGCCCTGCTCACCGGGTTGAACGGGCCGCAGGGCGACGCGGTCACGCACGCCGGCACGCCGCTGCTGATCGTGGCGGGCGCTGGCTCCGGCAAGACCCGGGTGCTCACCCACCGGATCGCCTACCTGCTCGCCGCGCGAGACGTGCACCCCGGCGAGATCATCGCGATCACCTTCACCAACAAGGCCGCCGGCGAGATGAAGGAGCGGGTCGCCGCGCTGGTCGGGCCGCGGGCCCGGCTGATGTGGGTGTCGACCTTCCACTCGGCCTGTGTCCGGATCCTGCGCGCCGAGCACGAGCACGCCGGTCTGAAGTCGACCTTCTCCATCTACGACGCCGACGACTCCCGCCGGCTGATGCAGCTGGTCACCCGCGAGCTCGATCTCGACCCGAAGCGCTACCCGGCGCGCGGCCTGGCCGCCCAGGTCTCCAACCTGAAGAACGAGCTGGTCGACCCCGAGGAGTTCGCCGCCCGGGCCAAGGGCCCCAACGAGCGGGCCCTGGCCGAGGCCTACACGCTCTACCAGCGCCGACTGCGCGAGGCGCACGCGCTGGACTTCGACGATCTGATCATGACCACGGTGCACCTGCTCCAGTCGCACCCGCACGTCGCGGAGACCTACCGCCGGCGCTTCCGGCACGTGCTGGTGGACGAATACCAGGACACCAACCACGCCCAGTACACCCTGATCAAGGAGCTGGTCTCCGGCACCGAGGGACTGGCACCGGCCGAGCTCTGCGTGGTCGGCGACGCGGACCAGTCGATCTACGCGTTCCGTGGCGCGACCATCCGCAACATCCTGGAGTTCGAGCGGGACTTCACCGACGCCCGGACGATCCTGCTGGAGCAGAACTACCGCTCCACCCAGACCATCCTCAACGCCGCCAACGCGGTGATCGACCGCAACACCTCCCGCAAGCCCAAGCGGCTGTGGAGCGACGCCGGCGCCGGCGAGCAGATCGTCGGCTACGTGGCCGACACCGAGCACGCCGAGGCGGACTGGGTGGCCCGCGAGATCGACCGGCTGGTCGACGCCGACGAGGCCCGCCCGGGTGACGTGGCGGTCTTCTACCGCACCAACGCCCAGTCCCGGGTCTTCGAGGAGGTGTTCATCCGGATCGGCCTGCCCTACAAGGTGGTCGGCGGGGTGCGCTTCTACGAGCGCAAGGAGGTCCGCGACGCGCTGGCCTACCTCCGCGCGGTGGTCAACGACGACGACACGGTGAGCCTGCGCCGGATCCTGAACACCCCGCGCCGGGGCATCGGCGAGCGGGCCGAGGCGTGCGTCGAGGCGCTCGCCAGCCGGGACCGGATCTCCTTCGGCGCGGCGCTGCACCGCGCCAAGGAGGCGCCGGGCATCTCGACCCGGGCGGCGAACGGCATCGCCGACTTCGTCGCCCTGCTCGACGGCGCCCGCGAGCTGGCCGAGACCGGCACCCCGGAGGAGGTGCTGGAGGCACTGCTCACCCGCTCCGGCTACCTGACCGAGCTGGAAGAGAGCCTCGACCCGCAGGACGCCGGCCGGGTCGACAACCTCCAGGAACTGGTCAGCGTGGCCCGGGAGTACACCGAGCGGATCGAGGCGACCGGCGACGAGGGGGAGCGGGCCACCCTGGCCGGCTTCCTGGAGCAGGTCGCCCTGGTCGCCGACGCCGACCAGATCCCCGCCGACGACCCGGACCACCAGGGCGTCGTCACGCTGATGACGCTGCACACCGCCAAGGGGCTGGAGTTCCCGGTGGTCTTCCTGACCGGTCTGGAGGACGGCGTCTTCCCGCACCTGCGCTCGCTCGGCGACACCCGCGAGCTGGAGGAGGAGCGGCGGCTGGCCTACGTCGGGATCACCCGGGCCCGGCAGCGCCTCTACCTCTCCCGGGCGGTGACCCGCTCTGCGTGGGGACAGCCGTCCTACAACCCGCCGTCCCGCTTCCTCGAGGAGTTGCCGCCCGAGCTGGTGCGCTGGGAGCGCACCGAGGGGTCGTACACCTCGTGGGCCGGCGGGGGCGGCGGCGTCGGTGGCCGCGCGGACCGCACGCCCGGCGGGCGCGGGACCTTCAACGGGGGTACGCCGAAGGCGGCCCAGTTGGCGAAGCGGCTCGGTGTCGACGGCAGCCGATTGACCACCGCCAGCGAGTTGCCGCAGGGGCCGAAGGTGGCCGCCGGCGACCGGGTCAACCACCAGCGCTACGGGCTGGGTCGGGTGCTCGCCGTGGAGGGACACGGCCCCGGTGCCCGCGCGCAGATCGACTTCGGCGACCAGACCATGTGGCTGGTGCTCCGGCACGCCCCGATCGACAAGCTCTGAGCCGGCGCGGCCCGGCCCGGCGGATGCCGGACCGGGCCGCGTGCCTCGGTGAGGTCAGCAGGGCACGTCGATGCCCCGGGCGCGCAGGAACGGCGCCGGGTCGATCTGGTTCCACATCTGGCCCTGGTGCACCTCGAAGTGCAGGTGCGGGCCGGTGGAGTCGCCGGTGGAGCCCTCGTAGCCGATGACCTCGCCGACGCCGACCTTGTCGCCCACGCTCACCACGAGCCGGCTCTGGTGGGCGTAGTGGGTCAGGTAGCCATTGCCGTGGTCGATGAAGACCGAGTTGCCGTACCCGTCGCCGGCGTCGCCGGCTTTGACCACGGTGCCCGCGGCGGCGGCGTGGATCGGGGTGCCGGCCGGCAGGGCGAAGTCGATGCCCGCGTGCTGAGTGCCCCACCGGGGGCCGAAGCAGGACGTGGTCGCGGCGCCCTTCATCGGGATGACCCAGGCCGGCTTCGGCTTCGTGGTCTTCCTCGGCTTCGGCTTGGCGGTGGCCGGCTTGGCCGAGGGGCTGGCGGCGGACGGGCTCGGCGTCGGGCTGCTCGGCGCGACCGACGGGGTGGCCGCCGCGCTCGACTCGCGGACGGAGCGGTCGGCGCGGGCGGCTGCCTCGGCACGGGCCTGCGCGTCGAGCGAGACCGGCGCCGGGGTGTGGTCGTCGCCGGTCGTGGCGACCGCGACGCCGGCGACGCCGATGCCGAGCGCGGCGACCGCCCCGACCACGAGGAGCCGGGCGCGGCGCCCGACGCGCATCCGGTGCCGGGTCACGTCGGCGTCGGCGCGCTGCTCGTTCCGGGTGGTGCTGTCTTCTTCCTGCACGGGGGGACCTTCACGTGTCGAGGGGATCGGACGGAGAAGATCCTGGTGCGGGCCCGGGTACCGGCGGGTAAGGGGGACGGGTCGGGCCGGCGGCAGGACACCGGCCGCTGACCCGTTCTGGGCGGCCATGGGGGTTCTGACCCGTTAAGTGATCATGTTCGACGGTGGCGCCGCTCACATTTCCGGCTGTGGCGCAGGTGACATCGGTTCGCCCCGGGCATGAAAAAACCGCCCGGATCGATCGATCCGGGCGGTTGTTCGTCGATACGTAGCGTCAGGAGGCGGCTACCTCGCCGTAGATTGCCTCGACTTGTAGCTTGATGTCCACTCCGCGCTCCTGGAGCCACGGCACCGGGTCCACCGGCTCGCCCTTGACATGCACCTCGAGGTGCAGGTGGCTGCCATAGGAGTGGCCGGTGTTGCCCACCAGGCCGAGCTGGTCGCCGGCCTTGACCTGCTGACCCTCCTGGACGCTGACCGCCGAGGAGTGGCCGTAGATCGCCTCGCTGCCGTCCGGGTGCTGGACGATCACCGCGTGGCCGTAGCCGCCGAACCAGCCGGCCTTGGTGACGGTGCCGGCGTGGATCGCGACGTACGGGGTGCCCTCTGGGGCGACCAGGTCGACGCCGGTGTGCAGCTTGCCCCAGCGCATTCCGTAGGGCGAGTTGAAGTCGTAGCCCTGCAGGGGCAGCAGCCAGACGTCCGGCTCGCCGGCCTCGTCGGACCGCCCGCTGTCGCGAGAGGCGCGGTCGGCGGCGTCGGCACGGGCCGCGGCGTCCTGGCTGGTGATCGAGGCCTGCCGCAGGTCGTCGAGGACCGACGGGTTGACGCTCTTGGCGTCCGGCAGGGCGCCCGCGCCGAGCGCGACGACGCCGGCGCCGACGAAGGCGGTGGTGACGACGGCCGCGTAACGGCTACGCGGGGGCGTGGGTACGCGGCGACGACCGCGATATCTATCGGGCTCAGACGACAGGCGCTGGCGCACGCACACCCTCCGTTGTCGGGGTTCCGATGCGGCCCGCGGACACCCGAAGAAGCTCGGGTGAACGTCTGCTGACCGCGTCGTCACCCGTCCATGGACCTGATGACAACCGTGGACACGTTAGCCAACCACCAGGCGAGTCACAAGCCGGAGCGCCGAATTGGCGTGTCGATCTGTCCGTTTGCGTCCGTGATTGTCACGCCTCGCGCCGCCGATCGGTGCCCAGGTTACTGTCCGTTCGTCGCCGAGCGTGACCGGTACGGCGGACTCGTCCCGCTTGACGGCGAGGGCCGCGCCGCCCGTTCCCGACCGGGCGGTCGCCGCACCGCCCGGGCGCCCGCCGCAGGTCACCGGGGATCCCGGACCCGGAGGTCCGGCACGGCTCGCCCGTCGGGTGGACCCCGCCGCCCGGCCGACGATCCACCCGACTCGCCACCCGACTCGCCGGCCGGGTTCCCGGCCCGGATTTCCCGGCCCCGGTCGGCCGGGTTACCGTTCGTTCAGGTGAATGCCGCGAAGTCCGGTGAAAGGTGTGCGCTGATGAGCTCTCGAATTCGGGTCGTCGTCGCCAAGCCCGGCCTGGACGGCCACGACCGGGGCGCGAAGGTGGTCGCGCGCGCGCTGCGCGACGCCGGCATGGAGGTCATCTACACCGGCCTGCACCAGACGCCGGAGCAGATCGTCGAGACCGCCATCCAGGAGGACGCCGACGCGGTCGGCCTCTCCGTGCTCTCCGGTGCGCACATGACGCTGTTCCGGCGGGTCCTCGAGCTGCTCGCCGAGCGCGACGCGCGGGACATCGTGGTGTTCGGCGGCGGCATCATTCCGGACGCCGACCTGCCCGAGCTCGAGAAGCTCGGGGTCGCGAAGATCTTCACGCCGGGGGCGACCACCCAGTCGATCGTGGAGTGGGTGCGGCAGAACGTGGCGCAGCCGGTCAGCTGAGGCGGGCGTCGCGCCGGCCTTCCTGGCTGACAGCGGCGGTGCTCTCCTGGCTGACAGCGGCGGCGAGAAGGCCGCGGCCGGATCGGGACACGGGGGAGGGGCCGGACGCACCCCTCACACGTCCGGCCCCTCTATGCACGATGCCCCGCCGCCACCCCTCGACCGACAGGGCATCGGCCGTCTCCCGTCATCGCGCTTTCCAGCGCTCCGACATCTGACTCAACGAGGCCCCGCCGGAGGGGTTACGCGCCCCCGCCAACATCGCCCGGACGACTGACGCGACCGGACCGTCGCCGCCCGGGAAAGACCCGGCGCAGGCGCGTCCGGGGCGGCTGCCGCGCGGCGGCGGTCCGGGTCCGACGGTGGGCTGTGCATTACCGCACACCGCGCACCCGCTCGGTTGCCGCCGGTGGCCACCTCGCTAGGCTGCGGCCAATGGCCTGTTTCAAGTGATGACAGGCGTCAAACTGTTTTCTGAACGCTGGTGGCGGCGCGACGGCGCGCCGCGGAGACGGGACGGGACGCGCAATCGTGGACCTGTACGAGTACCAGGGGCGGGACCTGTTCGAGCGGCACGGCTTGCCCGTGCTGGCCGGCGGCGTCGCCACTACCCCGGAGGAGGCCCGCGCGATCGCCGAACGCCTCGGCGGTCGGGTGGTCGTCAAGGCGCAGGTGAAGGTCGGCGGCCGGGGCAAGGCCGGCGGCGTCAAGCTGGCCGAGGGCCCGGATGAGGCGGTGGCCCGGGCCACCGACATCCTCGGCATGGACATCAAGGGCCACACCGTCCACAAGGTCATGATCACGGTGACCGCGGACGTGGCCGAGGAGTACTACTTCTCGTACCTGCTCGACCGGGCGAACCGCACCTTCCTCTGCATCGCCAGCGTTGCCGGTGGCATGGACATCGAGCAGGTCGCGGCCGACACCCCGGACAAGGTGGTCAAGGCCCCGATCG
This sequence comes from Micromonospora sp. NPDC051006, assembly GCF_044456245.1. Classification (NCBI taxonomy): domain Bacteria; kingdom Bacillati; phylum Actinomycetota; class Actinomycetes; order Micromonosporales; family Micromonosporaceae; genus Micromonospora; species Micromonospora sp. NPDC051006. The sequence goes on along the minus strand of NZ_JBITFP010000001.1, from coordinate 92,758 downwards.
ACGCCGTCAAGGGCGTCGACGAGGCGAAGGCCCGCGAGATCGTCACCGCGGCCGGCTTCCCGGCCGAGGTCGCCGACCAGGTCGTCGACGTCGCGGTGGGCCTGTGGCAGGCCTTCGTCGCCGAGGACGCCACCCTGGTCGAGGTCAACCCGCTGGCCACGACGGGCGACGGCAAGCTGCTGCTGCTCGACGCCAAGATCAGCCTGGACGAGAACGCCGGCTTCCGGCACCCGGACCACGAGGCGCTGGTCGACCAGGCCGCGGTGGACCCGCTGGAGCAGGCCGCCAAGGAGAAGGACCTCAACTACGTCAAGCTCGACGGCGAGGTCGGCATCATCGGCAACGGCGCGGGTCTGGTCATGTCGACCCTCGACGTGGTCGCGTACGCCGGTGAGCGGCACGGCGGCGTCAAGCCGGCCAACTTCCTCGACATCGGCGGCGGCGCCAGCGCGGCCGTGATGGCGAACGGGCTGGAGATCGTGCTCTCCGACCCGTCGGTGCGCAGCGTCTTCGTCAACGTCTTCGGTGGCATCACCGCCTGCGACGAGGTCGCCAACGGCATCATCCAGGCGCTCGCCCTGCTCGAGCAGCGCGGCGAGCAGGTCACCAAGCCGCTCGTCGTCCGGCTCGACGGCAACAACGCCGAGGCCGGTCGGGCGATTCTCGACGGCGCGAACAACCCGCTGGTGCAGCGGGTCGACACCATGGACGGCGCGGCCGAGCGGGCCGCCGAGCTGGCAGCTGCGGGGGTCTGAAGATGGCTATCTGGCTGACCAAGGACTCCAAGGTCATCGTCCAGGGGATGACCGGTTCCGAGGGTTCCAAGCACACCCGGCGGATGCTCGCCGCGGGCACCAACGTGGTCGGCGGCGTGAACCCGCGCAAGGCCGGCACCACCGTCGACTTCGACGGCACCGAGCTGCCGGTCTTCGCCTCGGTCGCGGACGCGATGAAGGAGACCGGGGCCGACGTCACGGTGATCTTCGTTCCGCCGCAGTTCACCAAGGCCGCCGTCGTCGAGGCGATCGACGCCGGCATCGACCTCGCCGTGGTGATCACCGAGGGCGTGCCGGTGCACGACACCGCCTCGTTCTGGGCGTACAACGTGTCGAAGGGGGAGCGGACCCGGATCGTCGGGCCCAACTGCCCCGGCATCGCGTCGCCGGGCGCCTCGAACGCCGGCATCATCCCGGCCGACATCACCGGCACCGGCCGGATCGGCCTGGTCAGCAAGAGCGGCACCCTGACCTACCAGATGATGTACGAGCTGCGGGACATCGGCTTCTCGACCTGCGTCGGCATCGGCGGTGACCCGATCATCGGCACCACCCACATCGACGCGCTCGCCGCGTTCGAGGCCGACCCGGACACCGACGCCATCGTGATGATCGGTGAGATCGGCGGCGACGCCGAGGAGCGGGCCGCCGAGTTCATCAAGGCGAACGTCACCAAGCCGGTCGTCGGCTACATCGCCGGTTTCACCGCCCCGCCCGGCAAGACCATGGGGCACGCCGGCGCGATCATCTCCGGCTCGGCCGGTACCGCCGAGGCGAAGAAGGCGGCGCTGGAGGCGGTCGGTGTGAAGGTCGGCAAGACGCCGACCGAGACCGCGCGCCTGATGCGGGAGATCATGTCCGCCGGCTGATCCGGCTGTGCGCGTACCGAGGGGGTCGACCGGCGCGGTCGGCCCCCTCAGTCGTCTCCTCGCCCGGGTCGGTGCCGGCCCGGGCGCGGAGCCCGCTCTCGAACGACGACTCCCACGACGCCCGGCGCGAGGGCGACGTGACCGGATGGCCGGGCGGGTGGGTGTCCCGAATGGACAGGTGGTCGAGGACGATGCCGAGGACTCCGCGGAGGATGGGACCGGACGCGACGCCGAGCACGCCGGAACGGCGGTGCGGGCCCGCTCGGTGGCCGGCGGCAGGGCCCACGGGGGGCCGACGGAGCGCGGACAGCGGAACTCGCCGTCGTGCCGGGGGGTTATCGGACTGCTCCCGCGCGCGCGGCATGCCAGAGTAGATCCCGATGTCCTCCGTCACCCCTGATCAACCCCGCCGCTCCGGTACGGCCACCGCCGACGACCGGTCGGGTGGCCGCGCCGCGCCGGGCCGGCGGGTGCCGGCGCCGCGGTCGGGCGGAGCGCCGCGCGGTCGCGCGCCGCTCGCCGTGGCAGCGGCGGTGGCGGCCATCGGCGCCGCGCTCACCTCCTACCTGCCCGTCGCGATCGTGCTCGGCCTGGCGCAGCTCAGCGAGGACGCCGGCTCGGTCACCGGTGCCCTGCGTGTCGGGCTGGCCGGCTGGCTGCTCGGGCACGGCGTCCCGCTGCACACCGAGGCCGGTCCGCTCGGGCTCGTTCCGCTGGCGTTGACCGGGTTGGTGGTCTGGCGGCTGACCCGGGCCGGGGTGCACGTCAGTCGGGCCATCGGCGCCCGCGGCGGCCGGTCGCTGCGGCAGGCGCTCGTCGCCGCCGGCGCGGTCGGCATCGGTTACGCGCTGCTCGGTGTGCTCGCCGCGGTGCTGGTCGGCGTGGGCGGACCGACGGTGTCCCTGCTCCGTGCCGGGCTGACCTTCGCCCTGCTCGGCACACTGGCCGCGCTGGTCGGCGCGGTGCGCATCTCCGGCGTGGCCAGGCTGTTCGACGAGCGCGCCCCGGTGGCGCTGCGCGAGGGGATCCGCACCGGCCTGGTCGCCGGTCTGCTGCTGCTCGGCGCGGGCGCCGGGGCGGCCGGGCTCGCCGTGGCCACCGGCGGGGGCGACGCGGCCGACATGATCGGGGCCTACCGGACGGGGGTGGCCGGGCAGGCCGGGATCACCCTGGTCAGCCTGGCCTATGCGCCCAACGCCACCGTCTGGTCCACCAGCTACCTGCTCGGGCCGGGCTTCGCCGTCGGCACCGACACCGCGGTGCGGACCAGCGAGGTCTCGGTGGGCGCCCTGCCGGCCGTACCGCTGCTGGCCGGCCTGCCCCGCGGCCCGGTGGACGGGCTGGGCGCCGCCATGCTCGCGGTGCCCGTGCTGGCCGCGATGACCGCCGGTTGGCTGCTCGCCCGGCGGCTGCTGCGGCTGGCCCTGGACGAGCGGGCGCCGGTCGGCTGGGCGGCGCTGCTCGGCCCGGCGGCGATCGCCGGACCGGTGGCCGGGGTGCTGCTGGGCGTGGCCGCGGCGGCCTCGGCCGGTCCGCTGGGTGGCGGCCGGTTGGCCGAGGTGGGTCCGGTCGCCTGGCAGGTCGCCGCGGTGACCACCGCGGTGGTCGGCGCCGGCGCGCTGCTCGGCGCGGCGGCCGCTCGGGCCTTCGCCCGCCCCGCCGCCGGCTGAGCCGCGGGCGGCCGGTCCCCACACCCCGCAGACAGACCGAAGGGGCGCCCCGCGGCTCGCGGGACGCCCCTTTCGTGATTCGGACGGTCAGGGCTGGCTGGGCAGGCTCATACCGATGAGGTTGAGGATCAGCACCAGGATGCCCAGGCCGGCGCCGACCGCGCCGCAGATCAGACCGGCCTTGGCCTGGCCCGCGTTGTTGGCCAGGCCCTGGTCCGCCTTCTGCTTACCCAGGTAGCCGGTGACCACGGCGGCGATGCCGGCCGGGATGCCCAGGAACAGGCAGCAGGCCAACGGGATCGACGCGATGCCGAGGATCATCGACACGAGGCCGAGGGTGTTGTTCTGCCCCTGCGCCTGCGGGTAGCCGGCGTTCGGGTAGGTCGGCGCACCGCCGTACGGCTGCTGCTGCGCGTACGGGTCCTGGTACGGCTGGCCGTAGGGCTGTCCCGAGGTGGGCGGCTGGCCGTACGGCTGGCCCGAGGTCGGCTGCTGCCCGTGCGGCGGCTGCTGACCGTAGGGGTTCTGCGGCGCGGCGTACGGGTCCTGCGGCTGGCCGTAGGGCTGCCCGGCGGGAGGCTGCTGCCCGTACGGCGCCGCCGGCGGCGGGGCGTACGGGTCGTGGGGCTGCTGCGGCGCGGTCGGATCCTGGTTGGGCTGCTGGTTGTAGGGATCCTGACCGGGGTAACCGGGCTGCATTCGACGAGGCTCCTTGGCTGTGTCGTCAGTACATGGTCCGTCAGTATGTGGTGCTGTCGCCACTCATGATCGCGCCGAGACCGCCCAGCGCGCAGCACACCAGCACGATCACATACCACGCGATGCCGATGATCAGGGCCCACTTGGACCACTTCTTCGACTCCGCCGCGGCGGCCTGCGCCCCGGCGTAGTCACCCTGCTGGAGCAGCGGGTTCACCTTGGACGCGTTGATGATGGCCGGAATGGCCAGCGGCCAGAAGAGGAAGATGGCGACGATCGACATCGTCATGTTGTTGTTGATCGGCTGCTGGGGGGCAGGGTATCCGGGCTGCATGGGGGCTCCTCATTCATCGACACGGCTCGCGTGTCGGATCATCGACGGGGTGCGGGCCGGGCGCGCCGGTCCCGAGCGACCGGCAGCGTACCGGTTTCGCGCCAGTCCGGCTGTCACCTGCGAGCACCGATCGACGGCAACCGTCCCGACCTGCCCGGACGTGGGCCGTCCCGACCTGCCCGATAGGGTGACCCGGTGACCGAGCCCGCGTCCGCCGCCCGCATCGTCGTCCTCATCTCCGGATCCGGGAGCAACCTGCAGGCGCTGCTCGACGCCACGGCCGACCCGGCGTACGGCGCCCGGGTGGTCGGGGTCGGCGCCGACCGGGACGGCATCGCCGGGCTGGACCGGGCCGCCGCGGCCGGGGTGCCGAGCTTCGTGGTGCCGCTGAAGGCGTACGAGACCCGGGAGGAGTGGGACCTCGCGCTCACCGCGCAGGTCGCCGCGCACTCGCCCGACCTGGTCATCTCCGCCGGGTTCCTGAAGCTGGTCGGGCCGCACTTCCTGGCCGCCTTCGGCGACCGCTACCTGAACACGCACAACACCCTGCTGCCGGCTTTTCCCGGCATCCACGGCCCGCGCGACGCCCTCGCCTACGGCGTGAAGGTCACCGGCGCCACCCTCTTCTTCGTCGACGCCGGAATGGACACCGGCCCGATCGTCGCGCAGGTCGCCGTGCCGGTGCTCGACGACGACGACGAGGAGACCCTCACCGAGCGCATCAAGTCGGCCGAGCGGCGCCAGCTCGTCGAGCAGGTCGGCCGCCTGGTCCGCGCCGGTTGGACGATCACCGGAAGAAAGGTCACGACCCCGTGAGCTCCACTCAGGACGAGCGCCGCCCGATCCGGCGGGCGCTGGTCAGCGTCTACGACAAGAGCGGGCTGGTCGAGCTGGCCCGGGCCCTGCACGCCGCCGGCGTGGAGATCGTGTCGACCGGGAGCACCGCCGCGACGATCGCCGGCGCCGGTGTGCCGGTCACCGCGGTGGAGACGGTCACCGGCTTCCCCGAGGTCCTCGACGGCCGGGTCAAGACCCTGCACCCGAAGGTGCACGCGGGGCTCCTGGCCGACCTGCGCAAGCAGTCGCACGTCGACCAGCTCGACGAGCTGGGGGTCGCTCCGTTCGACCTGCTGGTCAGCAACCTCTACCCGTTCCAGGCCACGGTCGCCTCCGGCGCCAGCCTCGACGAGTGCGTGGAGCAGATCGACATCGGCGGGCCGGCGATGGTCCGGGCCGCGGCCAAGAACCACGCGTCGGTCGCCGTGCTGACCGACCCGTCGGCGTACCCGGCACTGCTGGCCGCCCTCGACGCGGGCGGCTTCACCCTGGCTCAGCGCCGGGCCCTGGCCGCGCGGGCCTTCGCCGACATCGCCGAGTACGACGTGGCGGTGGCGAACTGGTGCGCGGTGCAGCTCGGGGCCGAGCCGGAGTGGCCGGGCTTCGCCGGGCTGGCGCTGCGGGCGGAGCGGGCGCTGCGCTACGGCGAGAACCCGCACCAGGCGGCGGCGCTCTACACCGACCCGGACGCGCCGGCCGGGCTGGCCCAGGCCGAGCAGCTGCACGGCAAGGAGATGTCCTACAACAACTACGTCGACGCGGACGCCGCGTGGCGGGCCGCCAACGACTTCGTCGACCAGCCGGCCGTCGCGATCATCAAGCACGCGAACCCGTGTGGCATCGCGGTGGGCGCGGACGTCGCCGAGGCGCACCGCAAGGCGCACGCCTGCGACCCGGTCTCGGCGTACGGCGGCGTGATCGCGGTCAACCGGCCGGTCTCGGCCGAGCTGGCCCGGCAGGTGGCGGACATCTTCACCGAGGTGGTGGTGGCGCCGGAGTTCGAGGCCGGCGCGGTCGAGATCCTCCAGGCCAAGAAGAACCTCCGGCTGCTGCGCGCCCCGGCGTGGAACCCGCCGCCGGCGGAGTGGCGGCAGATCAGCGGCGGCGTGCTGGTGCAGCTGGCCGACCGGGTGGACGCCCCCGGCGACGACCCGGCGAACTGGCAGCTCGCCGCCGGCGACCCGGCCGACGAGCAGACCCTGCACGATCTGGCTTTCGCCTGGCGGGCGGTCCGCGCGGTGAAGAGCAACGCGATCCTGCTGGCCAGCGATGGCGCGACCGTCGGGGTCGGCATGGGTCAGGTCAACCGGGTCGACTCGGCGCGGCTGGCGGTCAGCCGGGCCGGGGCGGACCGGGCCCGGGGCTCGGTCTGCGCCTCGGACGCGTTCTTCCCGTTCGCCGACGGCCCGCAGATCCTCATCGACGCGGGGGTTCGGGCGATCGTCCAGCCGGGCGGCTCGATCCGCGACGAGGAGGTCATCGCCGCCGCCAAGCAGGCCGGCGTGACGATGTACCTGACCGGCACCCGCCACTTCTTCCACTGACCCCCGCTGGACCCCGCCGCTAGACCCCGCTGGACCCCGTCGATCATGCAGTTGTGGTGTCTCACGAAGGGCGCGAATCGGCGCCTTTCGGCCACCACAACTGCATGATCGACCGGGCTGGGGGCAGGGGTCAGGCCGCCGCGGTGGGGCGCAGTTCGGCGAAGTGGCAGGCCGAGGGGTGCGGATCGGCGGCGCGCGGCACGGTCTCCGGGTCCTCGACGGCGCAGATCTCCTGCGCCTTCCAGCAACGGGTGCGGAACCGGCAGCCGCTCGGCGGGTCGGCCGGCGACGGCACGTCACCGGTGAGCCGGATGATGTTCCGGTCGGTGCGCGCCTCCGGGTCCGGCACCGGCACGGCGGAGAGCAGCGCCTGGGTGTACGGATGGGTGGCCCGCTCGTAGATCTCGTCCTCGGTGCCGATCTCCACGATCCGGCCGAGGTACATCACCGCGACCCGGTCCGCGATGTGCCGGACCACCGACAGGTCGTGGGCGATGAAGATGTAGGAGAGGCCGAACTCGTCCTGGAGCTGTTCGAGCAGGTTGATCACCTGCGCCTGGATGGAGACGTCCAGCGCCGACACCGGCTCGTCGCAGACGATCACCTCCGGACGCAGGGCGAGTGCCCGGGCGATGCCGATGCGCTGCCGCTGCCCGCCGGAGAACTGGTGCGGGTACCGGTTGATGTGCTCGGGGTTCAGCCCGACCACGTCCAGCAGCTCCTGCACCCGCTTGCGCTTGCTGCCCTTCGGCGCCGCGTCCGGGTGGATCTCGAACGGCTCGCCGATGATGTCGCCGACCGTCATCCGCGGGTTCAGCGAGGTGTACGGATCCTGCATGACCATCTGCATGTTGCGCCGCAGCCGGCGCAGCTCGCCGCCGGAGGACTTGAACAGGTCCTTGCCCTCCAGGGTGGCCCCGCCCGAGGTCGGCGTCTCCAGCCGCATCAGCAGTCGGGCCAGCGTCGACTTGCCGCAGCCGGACTCACCGACCACGCCGAGGGTCTCGCCCCGACGCAGCTCGAAGCTCACCCCGTCCACCGCCTTGACCGCGCCGATCTGCCGCTTGAACAGCACGCCCTGCGAGATCGGGAAGTGCTTGACCAGGTTGTCGACGGAGAGGATGGTCTCGCCCCGGACCTTGGTGGAGCTAGCGGGCGCTGTCATCACGGACCTCCTGCGCGAAGTGGCATGCGCTGGTCCGGCCGTCGCCGAGGACCAGGTCGTGCGGCACCGCGTCCACGCAGACCTGCTGGACGTACGGGCAGCGGGGATGGAACGGGCAGCCGGAGGGGATCCGCATCAGGTTCGGCGGCAACCCCTTGATCGTCGACAGCTCCTGGCCGCGGACGTCCAGGCGCGGGATCGACTCCAGCAGCCCCTTGGTGTACGGGTGCGCCGGCGCGCGGTAGAGCGAGCGGACGTCGGCGTGCTCGACGATCCGGCCGGCGTACATCACCGCGATCCGGTCCGCCACGCCGGCCACCACGCCGAGGTCGTGGGTGATCAGGATCATCGCCATGCCGAGGTCCCGGCGAAGGTCGGCCAGGAGGTCCATGATCTGGGCCTGCACGGTGACGTCCAGCGCGGTGGTCGGCTCGTCGGCGATGAGCACCTTCGGGTTGAGCGCCAGCGCCATCGCGATCATGACGCGCTGCCGCATGCCGCCGGAGAACTGGTGCGGGTAGTCGCCGATCCGCCGGGCGGCGGCCGGGATCTTCACCAGGTCCATCAGCTCGATGGCCCGCCGGCGGGCGTCGCCGCGAGACATCCCCTCCCGCTGGCGCAGCGTCTCGCCGATCTGCCAGCCGACCGGGAAGACCGGGTTCAGCGCCGAGAGCGCGTCCTGGAAGATGATCGCGATCTCTTTGCCACGCACCTGCCGGCGCTGCTCCTCCGACTGGGCGAGCAGGTCACGGCCCTGATAGAGGATCTGCCCGGAACGGATGTGCGCCGGCGGGGTGTCCAGGATGCCCATGATCGCCTGGGCGGTCACCGACTTGCCGGAGCCGGACTCGCCGAGCACGGCGAGCGTCTCGCCGGCGTCCAGGTGGTACGAGACGCCGTTGATCACCTTGGCCACGCCCTCGCCGGTGCGGAACTCGACGTGCAGGTCCCGTACCTCGAGCAGGTGGCCGCCCTCCGGGGTGGCGGAGGCGGGCGTGGGTTGGACGATGGAGTCGGTCATCAGGGTCACCGCAGCTTCGGGTCGAAGGCGTCACGGATCGCGTCGCCGAGCATGATGAACGCGAGCACGGTCAGTGCGAGGAAGGCCGACGGGACGATCAACGGCGTCGCCGCTTCCCGCATGTGGATCCGGCCGGTGTCGATGTCCTGGCCCCACGAGATGGTCGGCGCCTTGAGGCCGATGCCCAGGAAGGAGAGCGTGGCCTCGGCGGCGATGAACGAGCCGAGCGCGATGGTCAGCACCACGATGGCCGGGGCCAGCGAGTTCGGCAGGATGTGCCGCCACATGATCCGGCCGTGGTTGGCGCCGAGCATCCGGGCCGCGGCGACGTAGTCCTGCTCCTTGGCGGTGATCACCGAGGAGCGGACCACCCGGGCGGCGGTCGTCCAGCCGAGGACGGCCAGCACGAAGATGACCGCGGTGATCCGGGCCGTGGGGCTGTCGCTGCCGACCCGCTTGAGCAGCACGATCGCGGCCAGCAGCAGCGGGATGCCGAGCACGACGTCGATGACCCGGGAGAGCACCGCGTCCACCCAGCGGCCGAAGTAACCGGCCAGCATCCCGATGACCAGCGCGATCACGCCGGTGCCCAGGGCCGAGAGCGCGCCGACCAGCAGCGACGCCCGGGTGCCGTAGACCGCTCGGGAGTACGTGTCGCAGCCCTGGAAGTCGTACCCGAAGATGGCCCCGCCGGACGGCCCGGCGTGCTGCCGGGAGAGCAGGCAGTCGCGCGGGTCGTTCGCGGTGAACACGCCGGGCAGGAGCGCCATCAGGGTGACGAGCAGCACCAGCACCAGCGAGATCCAGAAGATCGGGTTGCGGCGCAGGTCGCGCCAGGCGTCCCCGGCCAGGCTGCGCGGCTTCTGCGCCGCGCCGACCTGGTTGGGCGTGCCGGGCTCACCCGAGGGGCCACGCCGTGCGGCCTGGTTCTCGGTGGCCGCCACAGTCTCAAAATCACTCATAGCGGATCCTCGGGTCGAGTACGGCGTACAGGACGTCCACCACCAGGTTCGAGACCAGGTAGACCACGACGAGCACGCTGACGATGCCCACCACCAGCGGCCCGTCCTCGGTGCGGATGCCCCGGAAGAGGTTGAAGCCCACGCCGGGGATGTTGAAGACGCCCTCGGTGATGATCGCGCCGCTCATCAGGTTGCCCAGCTCGACGCCGAGGAAGGTCACCACCGGGATGAGCGAGTTGCGCAGCACGTGGACGCTGACGATGCGCCGCTTGAGCAGGCCCTTCGACCGGGCGGTCCGTACGTAGTCGGCGCGCAGGTTCTCGGCCACCGAGGTGCGGGTCAGCCGCAGCGCGGTGGCGAGCGAGAGCGAGCCGAGCACGATGCCGGGCAGCAGCAGCGCGTAGAAGCTCGGCTCCGAGCCAGCGGTGGGCGGGAAGAGCTGCCACTTCACGCCGAGGAAGAACTGTGCGAGCGGCGCCAGCACGATGGTCGGGATGCCCAGCACCAGCAGGGTCAGCACCAGCGTCGAGTTGTCGAAGATGCTGGCCCGGCGGATTCCGGCGATCACGCCGGAGGTGACGCCGAAGATGACGGCCACGGCGAGCGCGATGAGGGCAAGCTTCACGGTGACCGGCCAGGCCTGCTGGAGGATGTCGCCGATCTGCCGGCCGGTGAGCGACTGGCCCAGGTCGCCCTGGAGCAGGCTGCGCACGTAGTCGAAGTAGCGGTAGAAGAAGCCGCCCACGCCGGTCGCGTCCAGGTGGTACTTCTCGGTCAGATATGCCCGCTGAGCCGCCGTCACCGGCCGCTCACCGGCGAGAGCCTGGATCGGGTCGCCCTGCCCGGCGAACATCAGCGCGTAGACGATCAGGGTGGTCCCGAGGAACGCGAGGACCATCTGCAGGAGGCGCCGCAGGATGTAGCGGAACATACTTGACAGTCTCTCTGGAAAAGTGCGAAAGGTTCGCAGTACGACGTCTCTGGTCGTACCGGAAATCTTGCCGCCGGTGCCCCTCCGGCCCGGGGGCCGTGCGGAGAGCGGCCGGACGGTTGGTCGGCGATTCCCGGTCCGCGCGTGCCCGGGCCACCCGGGTTTCCCCGAGTGGCCCGGACGCGGTCAGCTAGCTCAGCTGGTCGCTTCGATCTTGACCAGGTTGACGCGCTGGAACAGGTCCATCTCGACGTGGCTGACCTTGGTCGAATGCCCGAACACGTTCTCGCCGAAGCGGAGCGGGATGACCGGCATGTCCTTGGCCAGGATGTCCTCGGCCTGCTGGTACTTCTTGATCGCCTCTTCCTGGGTGGGAGCGGCGGAGCCCTCCTTCACCAGGCGGTCGAACTCCGGGTTGCTGTAGCCGTAGTAGTTCGACGAGCCGTTGGTGCTGTACAGCGGGCCCAGGTAGTCCTCCATGGACGGGTAGTCCATGACCCAGCCCAGCCGGAACATGCCGACCGGCTGCTTCTTCTCGACCTTGGTGAGCAGGTCGGCGAACTTCGGCTCGGCCGAGCCGACGACGTCCACGCCCAGGTTGGCCTTCAGCTGGTTGGCGGTCGCGTCGACCCAGTCCTTGTGGCCGCCGTCCCCGTTGTAGGAAATGACGATCTTCGACGGGCCGCCGGCGGCCTGGTAGAGCTTCTTGGCCTCGGTCGGGTTGAACTCGCCCGCCGCGCCCGCGGTGTTCTCCCGGTAGCCCGGCAGCACCGGCGAGACGAACGAGCGAGCCGGCTGCTGCGAGTTCTTGAAGATCGACTTGGTGATCTCGTCCCGGTCGATCGCCATCGAGATCGCCTTGCGCACGTCCGGGTTGCTGAAGTTCTTGTCGAACGTCGGGAACGCCAGGAACTGGAACGACGACATCGGGCTGGTCTGGTAACGGTCGCCCAGGTCGGTCGGCGCGGTGCTCAGGCTCTCGGTCGGGATCGTCGGCAGCACGTCGAGGTTGTCCGCCAGCACGTCCGCGTACGCGGCGGTGAGCTGCTGGTAGACCCGGAACTCGACGGCATTCACCTTGGGCTTCTCACCCGGGTAGGCGTCGTACCGCTCGACGTCGATCTTGCTGTCGTGCTGCCAGGTGCCCTTCATCTTGAACGGGCCCTGACCGATCGGCGCCTGCTCGTAGGAGTCCTTGAGCACGCCCGGGGCCGAGAACGCGGCGTCCGGCAGCGGGTAGAAGGCGTTGTAGCCCAGCATCGTCTTGAAGTCGATGTACGGGGCGGAGAGCGTCACCTGGAAGGTCAGGTCGTCGACCTTCTTCAGGCCGGACATCTCCTTGGCCTTCGGCTTGTCGCCCTGCAGGTCCTGGTAGCCGTCGATCTTCTCGAAGAAGTAGCTGCCACCCTGGCCGTTGGGCGCGTACGCGCCGTAGTTCCAGGCGTTGATGTAGTCCTCGGACGTGACCTTCTCACCGTTGTGGAAGGTGAAGCCGTCCTTGAGCTTGATCGTCCAGACCTTGTTGTCGGTCGACGTCACGGACTCGGCCGCGACCTCGTACGGCTTGTTCTGGGCGTCGTAGTCGACGAGCGGGCTGAACAGGCCGGCGAGCACCTGGGACCCGGACGTCTCGGTGGTGTTGGTCGGAACCAGGTGCTGGGGTTCCCCGATCTGGATACTGACCGCGGAACCGGAACCGCCGCTACCGGACCCACCGTCGCCGCCGCTGCCGCAGGCCGCGAGGCCCAGGGTCACCGCGAGCGGGAGGGCGGTCCAGGCGGCGAGCCTACGAACTCGCATTGAGCCTCCTCATCTCCTCACGCTGCGCAGTCAGGCCCGACGCTGGGTGACGCTGCGCAACAATCGGCAACGGTAGGTCGGGGTGGGTGCTTCCGGCAACGAGCCGGTTGCGACTCGGTAACGGTGTAGGTGGTGGCCCGTTGCCGATGGGCGGCGAGCCTGCTAGGGCGAGGCGGCGTTTACGCCCCTGAAGTGCGATTACTGCGGGGAAAGCGGCGTGCTTCGGGCCTGCCCGGACGCTGATCGGCGGTATTCGGTCGCCCGTCCCGGTTGTCGCCTTCCGTGCCGACGGGTCCGGTAACAGCTGTGGCTTGATCCACAAACCATCACCTAGAGTGATGAACGACACGTCACGCTTCGTTACCGACGGCGGCTGCTCGAGCTGCCGCCGGGTCGTGGAACCGGGTCATCCGAAAGACCGACGTCCAACATGAGACGATCAGTTCGTGACGGCGACGCTTCTGGACGGCAAGGCGACCGCGGCGGAGATCAAGGACGAGCTGCGGGCGCGGGTGAAGGCCCTGGCCGAACGCGGCATCACCCCCGGACTGGGCACGGTCCTGGTCGGTTCCGACCCCGGCTCGCAGGCGTACGTCAACGGCAAGCACCGGGACTGCGCCGAGGTGGGCATCGCCTCGATCCGCCGCGAGCTGCCGGCCGACGCCACCCAGCAGCAGGTCGAGGACGTGCTCGCCGAGTTGAACGCCGACCCGGCCTGCCACGGCTACATCGTCCAGCTGCCGCTCCCGGCCCACCTCGACACCCAGCGGGTGCTGGAGCTGATCGACCCGGCCAAGGACGCCGACGGCCTGCACCCGGTGAACCTCGGCCGGCTGGTGCTCGGCTACCCGGGGCCGCTGCCCTGCACCCCGCGCGGCATCGTCGAGCTGCTGCGCCGCTACGACGTGCCGCTGCGCGGCGCCAAGGTGGCGGTCGTCGGCCGCGGCAACACCGTCGGCCGCCCGCTCGGCCTGCTGCTCACCCGGCGCACCGAGAACGCCACGGTGACGCTCTGCCACACCGGCACCCTCGACCTCGCCGCGCAGACCAGGGACGCCGAGATCGTGATCGTGGCGGCCGGCGTACCCGGCCTGCTCACCGCCGACATGATCACCCCGGGCGCCGTGGTGGTCGATGTCGGCATCACCCGGGTGGTCGGGCCGGACGGCAAGGGCCGTTACACCGGGGACGTGGACCCGGGGGTGGCCGAGGTGGCCGGCGGCCTCGTTCCGATGCCGGGCGGCGTCGGCCCGATGACCCGGGCCATGCTGCTGACCAACGTGGTCGAGCGCGCCGAGCAGGGCTGAGGTCCGGACGCGACGCCCGTCGGGGTCATAACCGTCCGCCCCTGGCCGGTTCGGTGCCAGGATGACTGATACGGTCCGGAAAACCGACTGGTAGCAGGGAGTGGGACGACCATGGGTAAGAAGGTCACTGTCGTCGGGGCCGGCTTCTACGGCTCCACCACCGCACAGCGCCTGGCCGAGTACGACGTCTTCGACACCGTCGTGATCACCGACATCGTGGAGGGCAAGCCGGCGGGTCTCGCGCTGGACCTCAACCAGTCGCGCCCGATCGAGGGCTTCGAGACGAAGGTCGTCGGCGTCACCACCGGCCCGAACGGCGAGGGCTACGAGGCGATCGAGGGCTCGGACGTCGTCGTGATCACCGCCGGTCTGCCGCGCAAGCCGGGCATGAGCCGGATGGACCTGCTGGAGACGAACGCCAAGATCGTCCGCCAGGTCTCCGAGAACGTCGCCAAGTACGCCCCGAACGCCGTGGTCATCGTGGTCTCCAACCCGCTGGACGAGATGACCGCGCTGGCCCAGCTCGCCACCCAGTTCCCCAAGAACCGGGTGCTCGGCCAGGCCGGCATGCTCGACACCGCCCGGTTCACCAACTTCGTGGCCGAGGCGCTGAACGTACCGGTGAAGTCGGTGAAGACCCTCACCCTCGGCTCGCACGGCGACACCATGGTGCCGGTGCCGTCGAAGAGCACGGTCAACGGCAAGCCGCTGCGTGAGGCCATGCCCGACGCGCAGATCGAGGAGCTGGTCGTCAAGACCCGCAACGGTGGCGCCGAGGTGGTCGCGCTGCTCAAGACCGGCTCGGCGTACTACGCCCCGTCGGCCGCCGCCGCCAAGATGGCGAAGGCCGTCGCGGAGGACTCCGGCGAGGTCATGCCGGTCTGCGCCTGGGTCGACGGCCAGTACGGCATCTCCGGGGTCTACCTGGGCGTGGAGGCGCAGATCGGCGCCGAGGGCGTGAAGCGGGTCGTCGAGACCGACCTGGACGCCGACGAGCTGGCGAGCCTCAAGGAGGCCGCCGAGGCCGTCCGCTCCAAGCAGGCCGACGTAGCCAACATGTGATCCACCCGACCCACGGAAAGGGGGGGGGGGGGGCCCCCCCCCCCCCCCCCCCCCACACAAACCCCCCCCCCCCCCCCCCCCCGGGGACACCAGGTGGTTGTAACGGGGCGCGGGGGAGATAAGCCCCCACAACGTGT
>NZ_JBITFP010000001.1:9828-77635 GCF_044456245.1 Micromonospora sp. NPDC051006 | reverse complement strand
CGCCCCCCCCCCCCCCCCCCCCACCCCCCCCCACACCACCCCCCCCACCACCCCCCCCCCCCCCCCCCCCCGCCCCCCCCCCCCCCCCCCCCCCCCCCTTCCCCTTTCCTATCCCCGCCCCCGCCCCGCCCCGTTGATCAAGAGGTTTGCGTCACCGGGAACGCGATTCCTGACGCGAACCTCTTGATCACCGCGGTCAGAGGGGGGTGAAGGGGGTGGCCAGGTGGGGGGTGGCCAGGAGGGTGGGGGTGGGGGTGGTGGTCAGGGTGCCCAGGAGGGTCGTACGGGACTTCCGGGCCGTCGTGGGGTCCTCCTCGTGGGCGTACGCCAGGTCGGGGTCGACCAGTTGCACGGCGTGCACCAGCAGGTCGCCGGTGAACAGCAGGCGCTCGTCGGCCGCGTCCAGCAGCACGGACTGGTGGCCGGGAGTGTGCCCCGGAGTGGGCAGCAGTCGTACCGCCGGGGTGAGGGCCGTCTCGCCGTCGACCACCCGGAGCTGGCCGGCGGCGCGCAACGGCGCGACCAGGCCGGCCGGCAGCCCCGGGTTGAGGCTCTCCGCCGCGTCCAGCTCGGCGCGCTGCAGCAGGTAGCTCGCGTTGGGGAAGTACGGCCGCCCGGGTGTGCCGGTCACCGCCCAGCCGATGTGGTCGCTGTGCAGGTGGGTCAGCACGACCGTGTCGACGTCGGCCGGGTCGATGCCGGCGGCGGCCAGCTCGGCGGGTAGCCGGCCGGGCACCGGCGCCCAGCTCGCGGCGGGCGCGTCGGCCGGGCCGATGCCGGCGTCGACCAGGGTGACCGGCCCGTCGCCGGCGCGGATCGCGAAGCTGCGGAACCGCAGCCACCACTGCCCGTCGTCGGTCACCGAGCCGGGGTCGCGCCGGTCGGCCTCCCGCCAGTGCGCTGCGGTGGCGTGCGGAAACGCCGCCGCCCGGGGCTGGAAGAAGGCACCCTCCCCGTCGGTCAGCGCGGTCACCGTGATAGACCCGAGGGTGCGGCTCAGTGGCATCGGGCGAGGATGCCAGGGAACTACTGCGCCGTGCAGCCCCGTTTCGCGGCCGACCGAGGCCGGCTGGGGGCTGCCGGCGAGTTTCCAGTACGCTCGTACTGCTTGAGCACGTGTCCCCCGAGAGGAGCGCCGGCCGATGGCGAAGATCAAGGTAAACAACCCGGTCGTGGAGCTCGACGGCGACGAGATGACCCGGATCATCTGGAAGCAGATCCGGGAGCAGCTGATCCTGCCCTACCTCGACGTCGACCTGCACTACTACGACCTGTCGATCCAGCACCGCGACGAGACCGACGACCAGGTCACCATTGACGCCGCCAACGCCATCAAGGAGCACGGCGTCGGCGTGAAGTGCGCCACCATCACCCCGGACGAAGCCCGGGTCGAGGAGTTCGGCCTGAAGAAGATGTGGCGGTCGCCGAACGGCACCATCCGCAACATCCTCGGCGGCGTCGTCTTCCGTGAGCCGATCATCATGTCCAACGTGCCGCGGCTGGTCCCCGGCTGGACCAAGCCGATCATCATCGGCCGGCACGCGCACGGTGACCAGTACAAGGCCACCGACTTCGTCGTGCCCGGCCCCGGCAAGGTGACCGTCACCTACACCCCGGCCGACGGCTCCGCGCCGATGGAGATGGAGGTCGCCAACTTCTCCGGCGGCGGCATCGCCATGGGCATGTACAACTTCGACGAGTCGATCCGGGACTTCGCCCGGGCCTCGTTCCGGTACGGCCTGGACCGCAACTACCCGGTCTACCTGTCCACCAAGAACACCATCCTCAAGGCCTACGACGGCCGGTTCAAGGACATCTTCGCCGAGGTGTTCGAGAACGAGTTCAAGGCCGAGTTCGAGGCCGCCGGCATCACCTACGAGCACCGGCTGATCGACGACATGGTCGCCGCCGCGCTCAAGTGGGAGGGTGGCTACGTCTGGGCCTGCAAGAACTACGACGGTGACGTCCAGTCCGACACCGTCGCGCAGGGCTTCGGCTCGCTGGGTCTGATGACCTCCGTCCTGCTCTCCCCGGACGGCCGCACCGTCGAGGCCGAGGCCGCGCACGGCACGGTCACCCGGCACTACCGGCAGTGGCAGAAGGGCGAGAAGACCTCGACCAACCCGATCGCGTCGATCTACGCCTGGACCCGGGGCCTGGCCCACCGGGGCAAGCTGGACGGCACCCCGGCGGTCACCGAGTTCGCCAACACCCTGGAGCAGGTCATCGTCGACACCGTCGAGGGCGGCCAGATGACCAAGGACCTCGCGCTGCTCATCTCGCGGGACGCCCCGTGGCTGACCACCGACGAGTTCATGAACGCGCTCGACGAGAACCTGGCGCGCAAGCTCGCCGCCTGATCCTCGCCAGCAACCGCACGGAGCCCGCCGGCACCTGCCGGCGGGCTCCGTCGTCTGCGGAAACTTTCGTCACCTCAACCGGCGCGCCTCGTTGACCAGGGTGGACGAGATGCCAGTCGCGTCCAGGAAGGTTGACCGCGGTCGCCTCGCGGCACGAGTGCCGATCAGCCAGCCTTCCCGGCTGTCGAGCACAGCCAGCCGTCCCTTCCCTGCGGGGGGCCCTGTCCCGGGCCCCCCGCGCCCTGTCCGCCACCCTTCCGGCCGGGCCGGAAGGGATCAGGCGGCGCGGAGCAGTTCGGCGGCGCGCTCCGGGGCGATGTCGTTGATGAAGACGCCCATCCCCGACTCCGAGCCGGCCAGGTACTTCAGCTTGTCCTTCGCCCGCCGGATGCTGAACAGCTGCAGGTGCAGGTGGCCCAGCTCGCGGTCGATCCGCACCGGCGCCTGGTGCCAGGCCGCGATGTACGGCATGGGCATGTCGAAGAGGCCGTCGAAGCGGCGCAGCAGGTCCAGGTAGAGCGGCCCGAAGGCGTCCCGCTCGGCGTCGTCCAGCGCCGGGATGTCCGGCACCGGCCGGTGCGGGGCGACGTGCACCTCGAACGGCCAGCGGGCCGCCGCCGGCACGTACGCCGTCCAGTGCTCGTTGCTCGCCACCACCCGGTCGCCGGCGGCCCGCTCGGCGGCGAGCACGTCGGCGTAGAGGTTCCCGCCGCCGGTGCGCTCGGCGTGCCGGCGTGCGGCGGCGAGTAGCGCCCGGGTCCGGGGCGTGACGAAGGGGTACGCGTAGATCTGGCCGTGCGGGTGGTGCAGGGTCACCCCGATCTCGACCCCGCGGTTCTCGAAGCAGAACACCTGCTCCACGCCGGGCAGCTCGCCCAGCGCCACGGTCCGGTCGGCGAGCGCGTCGACCACGGTGCGCACCCGGCGGGGGGAGAGGCTGGCGAACGAGGCGTTGTGGTCGGAGGTGAAGCAGACCACCTCGCAGCGGCCGAGCCCCGGGCGCAGCGGGGTGAACGGGGTGATCTGCCCGGGCTCGTCGGCCACCCGGCCGCTCAGCGACGGGAAGCGGTTCTCGAAGACCACCACGTCGTAGTCGGGCGCCGGGATCTCGGTGAGCCGGTCGCCCTCCGACGGGTCGAGCGGGCACTGGTCGGCCGGGGGCAGGAAGATGCGGGTCTGCCGGTGTACGGCGACCGCGACCCACTCGTCGGTCAGCGGGTCGTAGCGCAGCTGCGACGCGGGTGGCGGGGGTGGCAGGTCACGCCGGTCCGGCTGGTCGCGGACGGCGTCGTCCCGCTCGTCGAAGTAGATCAGTTCCCGGCCGTCGGCCAGCTCGATCGCGGTGCGCTTCACTCCGCCGCCCCTCCACTCGTCGGCGTGCCCGTCGACCGGCCCGCCCCCGTCACCATCACCAGTTCGCCCACCCGGTCGCCGAGTACCCGCCGCGCATCCGGCGCCAACTGGTCGTCGGTGACCAGGACGTGCGCGGCGGAGAGTTCGACGATCGAGGAGATGCCGACCGTGCCCCACTTGGTGTGGTCGGCGAGCACCACCAGTCGGTCCGCCGCCGCCACCAGCGCCCGGTCGGTCTCCGCCTCCATCAGGTTCGGGGTGGTGAACCCCGCCCGCTCGGTGATCCCGTGCACGCCGAGGAAGAGCAGGTCCAGGTGCAGCGACCGGATCGCGCCGACGGCCAGCGGCCCGACCAGCGCGTCGGACGGCGTCCGCACCCCGCCGGTGAGCACAACCGTCTGGTCCGGCCGGCCCGCGGCGTGCAGGATCTCCGCCACCGGAAGCGAGTTGGTCACCACGGTGAGCCCGGGCACGTCCACCAGGCGGCGAGCCAGCTCGGCGGTGGTGGTGCCGGCCGAGAGCGCGATGGCCGCGCCCGGCCGGACCAGCTGCGCCGCCCGGTCGGCGATCGCCGCCTTCTCGGCCGGCTGCTGGACGGACTTCGCCGAGAATCCCGGCTCGTCGGTCGAGCCGGGGCCGGCGACGGTCGCCCCACCGTGCACCTTGGCGAGCAGGCCGCGCTCGTGCAGCGTCTCCAGGTCGCGCCGGATGGTCATGTCCGAGACGCCGAACTCGGCGGCCAGCTCGGTGACCCGTACCCCGCCGGTCGTCCGGACCCGTTCCAGGATGGCCGCCTGCCGCTGTTGCGCCAGCATCCACCATACCTCCGGGCCGTCCACGCACTCTCACGCGGTCAAACGTGTTCCAACAAGAATGAACACTAGCGCGTGCCCGGAAGCGGCGAAAGGAACGGGGGTGGTCGCCGGGATCAGGCGGACTGGAGCTTGGGCTCGACCCAGCCGGTCTCGGTGAGGTGGTGCAGCACCGCCTGGACCGCCTGGTCGATGCTCAGCTCGCTGGTGTCCAGCACCAGGTCGGCGTCGGTCGGCTCCTCGTAGGGGTCGTCGACGCCGGTCATCCCGGTGATCAGGCCGGCGCGCGCCCGCGCGTAGAGCCCCTTGCGGTCGCGCCGCTCACAGACCTCCAGCGGAGTGGCGACGTGTATCAGCTGGAAGCCCGCCCCGGCGGCGAGCGCCATCTCCCGGGCGGCCGCCCGGGCCGCCGCGTACGGGGCGATCGGGCAGCAGATCGCCACCCCGCGGTGCCGGGCGATCTCGGCCGCCACCCAGCCGATCCGGCGCACGTTCAGATCCCGGTCGGCCTTGCCGAACCCGAGCCCGGCGGAGAGCTCCCGGCGGACCACGTCCCCGTCGAGCAGGGTGATCGTCCGGTCGCCGCTCTCCCGTAGCGCGTCGGACAGCCCCCGGGCGATGGTCGACTTGCCCGAGCCGGAGAGCCCGGTCATGAAGACCACCAGCCCGCGGTGCCGGCGCGGCGGCCGGGCCTTCGCCAGCTCCTTGGCCACCGCCGGCGGGGTGTGCCACTCGGGCAGCGGGAAGCCCCGGTCCAGCAGATCGTTGATCTCGGCCTGGGTCAGCGCCAGTCGTCGGTTACGCGGCGGGATGTCCTCCCGCCAGCGCCACTGCCCGTCCCGGTTGTCGTACGCCAGCTCACGCGGCACCAGCACCCGCAGCCCGGCGCCGGAGAGCATCTCGCCGGTCGACAGCAGATGGGTGACGCCGTACGCGGCCGACACCCGGGCCCGCAACAGCGCGTCGCTGATCTCGTCGGGGCGGCGGGAGAGCGGCACGGCGACCAGGGTGGCAGGTGGCATCCGGTCCCGGGCGGCGAAGACGGCGCGTACCAGCGCCTCCGGCGGTAGCCCGGCGGAGCCCTCCTCGCCGATCGGAATCAGGATCAGCAGGTGCGCGCCGAGGGTGCGGACGGCGTGCGCGATCTGGGCGAGCTGCGGGCGGTGCAGCGGCCGGTCGGCGATCACCCCGAGCACCCGGCCCGGGGGCAGCAGCGCGCGCACCTCCTCCGGGCTGCGGCGCAGCCGCTGGAACGGCCCGTGCGCGCCGTCGCCGAGCCGGCGTACCACCCCGCCGACGCCGGCCACCCCGTCCCGGACCAGCCAGGTGTCGGCCACGTCCAGCGCGGCCATCGGAGCGCCCTCGCCGTCGGTGAGCACCAGCGCGCGGCGCTCCGGGTCGCGCGGATCGAACGACTGGGCGAGCGCGGCCGGCACCTGGAGGGTCACCGGCACCTGCCACGGGTTGCCGTCGGCGAGCCGGCCGCGGCGGCTGACCGAGACCAGGTCGGCCCGGGTCATGAAGCCGGTCAGCGGGGTGTACGCCCCGGTCAGCAGCAGCTCCAGGTCGGCCAGCTCCCCGGGGCGCGGCGTGTACGCCGGCGCGTCCCGGAGCACCTCGTCGGGCAGCACCCACCCGTTGCTCATCGCACCCCCTACTCGCCGGCCGGCACACAGTTTCGCAGCCGACCGGCGATCGGTCGAGGGCGCCACTCCACGATCGGAGCGGGGCGGCCGCCGTCGGCTCAGGCCGGCGGGTCCAGCGCAGCCGCGCCGAACGAGACGGCGAACCGCTTGCACCAGATGGAGACGCTGGTCAACCCGGTCAGGTCCACGCCGGCCGGGATCTCGTAACCCTGATCGCCCCGGTTGCCCTTGAGCCGGCCCAGCTCGACCCAGCGGCCGTCGTCGAAGACCCGCCAACCCGCCGTGCCGCCGCGTACCGGCTGGTCGGTGAGCCACACCCGGAGGTCCGGGCCGTTCGAGGTGGACAGACCGACGAGCTCCAACCGGTGCCGGCCGGCCGCGTCCCGGACGATCCGGGCGGTGCCGGCGGTGTCGTGCTCGTGGGTGACGAACGTGCCGGCGTGGACGACCGTCGGCGCGGCGGGCGTGCTCGGGGTGCCGGCGGTACTCGCGGCCGGCGTGGTCGGCGCGCCGGTGGAGACCACGCTCAGCGCCTCGTCGACCTCGGCGTCGGTGACCAGCTTCCAGGGCTGGAACCACCAGAGACCGAGGGTGGCCCCGACGAGGAGCACGGCGAGCGTGACCCAGGTCAGCGGGGCGCGCAGCAGGCGAGTGGACATGGGCACAGTCTGTCGCCGCCGGCCCGGACACGGCGTTACGAAAGCCTTACCGCTGGTGGCGCCGGCCCGCCGGGACCCGGCGACGGGGCGACGCATTAGGGGTCGACCGCCCCCAGGATCGGGGGAGGACCAGGGGCGCGCCGGGCACCGGGACCGGCAGCGGCTGCCTAGGCTGGCGGCGTGACACTCATCGCGACCGAGTCGCTGACCAAGACGTACGGGGGAGGGGTCACCGCGCTGGCCGACCTCACCGTCGCGGTCGAGCCGGGGATCATCGGGCTGGTCGGTGCGAACGGCGCCGGCAAGTCGACGTTGATCAAGATCCTGCTCGGCCTGCTCGCACCGACCAGCGGCCGGGTGCAGGTGCTGGGCCTGGACCCGACCGCAGACTCGGCCGCGGTCCGCGCCCGGGTCGGCTACATGCCCGAGCACGACGCGCTCCCGCCCGACCTCACCGCCTCCGAGCTGGTCACCCACCTCGGGCGGATCAGCGGGCTGCCGCGCACCGTCGCCCGTGAGCGGGCCTCCGAGGCGCTGCGGCACGTCGGGCTCTACGAGGAGCGCTACCGCCCGGTCGGCGGCTACTCCACCGGCATGAAGCAGCGGGTGAAGCTCGCCCAGGCGCTGGTGCACGACCCCGACCTGCTGCTGCTCGACGAGCCGACCAACGGCCTCGACCCGGCCGGCCGGGACGCCATGCTGGCCCTGGTGCACCGGATCGGCACGGAGTTCGGCATCTCGGTGCTGGTCTGCTCGCACCTGCTCGGCGAGGTGGAGCGGATCTGCGACACGCTCGTCGCCATCGACGGCGGGCGGCTGCTGCGCGCCGACCACATCTCCGCGATGACCTCGGCCACCGATGTGCTCGCCGTCGAGGTCAGCGAGGGCACCGAGGAGCTGGCCGGCCGGCTCGCCGCGCTGCACCTGCCGGTGCGCCGGGACGGGCGGCTGCTGCTCGTCGAGCTCGCCGACGACGGCACCTACGACCTGATCCTCGGCGCGGTCGCCGAGCTGGACCTGCCGCTGCACCGGCTGGACCAGCGCCGGCACCGGGTGGCCGAACTCTTCGCCACGAGGGAGCCCAGCAATGTCTGAGCCGACCGGCGTCATCCACGACATCGGCTACCAGCGCTACACCGGCCCGCGGCTGGGCCGCCGGCACGTCTTCGGCGCGCTCTACCTGCACGGCCTGCGGACGGCGTTCGGCCTCGGCCGCAGCGCCAAGGCCAAGATCTTCCCGTGGCTGGTGGTCGGCATCGTCACCCTGGTCGCCGCCGGTGTCACCGCGGTGCGCAGCCAGATCGGCGAGGTGGTGATGACCTACGCCCAGTTCGCCGACGCGATGAGCTGGCTGGTCATCTTCTTCGTCGCGGTGGTCGCCCCCGAACTGGTCTCCCGGGACCTGCGCAGCGGGGTGCTGCCGCTCTACTTCTCCCGACCGCTGCCGCGCACCGACTATCCGCTGGCCAAGCTGCTGGCCCTGGTGACCGCGCTCTGGCTGCTGCTCGGCGGGCCGCAGCTGGTGATGTTCCTCGGGGCCGCGTTCACCACCGACGACGGCATGAGCGGGGTCTGGAACGAGCTGCTCGACCTGCTGCCGGGCCTGCTCTACGCCGGCCTCTGGGCCGCGGTCTTCGCCTCGGTCGGGCTGCTGGTCGCCTCGCTCACCGGCAAGCGGGCGTTCGCCGCCGGTGGAATCGTCGCGGTCTTCCTGATGACCACACCGATCGTCGGCACTCTGTCGATCATGCCGTCCCGGACGCTCAACGAGCTGGCCGGTCTCGCCTCGCCGTCCACGCTGGTGCAGGGGGTCGGCATCTGGTCCCTCGGTGATCTGCTGATCACCGGGGAGAACGCCCCGGACACCAGCTCCATGATCGGCGGTTTCGGCCCGGTCTACGCGATCGTCGCCGTGCTGCTCATCGCACTCTGCGTCACCCTGCTGCTGGCCCGGTACCGGAAGGTGGCCTCCCGATGAGCGCGATCAGCGCCGGCACTGCCCGGCCCACGGCGGTCGGCGAGCCGCCCGCACCGACCACGAGCACCTTGGAGCTGACGGGGGTCTCCCGCTGGTACGGCAACGTGGTCGCGGTCAACGACGTCAGCATGCGTCTCGGCCCCGGGGTCACCGGCCTGCTCGGGCCCAACGGCGCGGGCAAGACCACCCTGCTGCACATGATGGCCGGCTTCCTCACCCCGTCCCGCGGGGCGGTCACCCTGGACGGCGAACCGACCTGGCGCAACCCGGGCGTCTATCGCCGGCTGGGGCTGGTCAGCGAGCGCGAGGCGGTGCACACCTTCCTCAGTGCGTACGAGTTCGTGCTGGCCAGCGCCAAGCTGCACCGGCTGCCGGATCCTCAGGAGGCGGCCCGCCGGGCGATCGCGCTGGTCGAGCTGGAGGACGCGCAGGACCGGCGGATCGGCACCTACTCCAAGGGCATGCGGCAGCGCACCCGGGTGGCCGCGGCGCTGGTGCACGACCCGCAGGTGCTGCTGCTCGACGAGCCGTTCAACGGAATGGACCCGCGCCAGCGGCTGCACATGATGGAGCTGCTGCACCGCCTCGGTGACGCCGGCCGGACGATCCTGTTCAGCTCGCACATCCTCGAGGAGGTCGAGCAGGTCTCCGGCACCGTCCAGGTGATGGTCGCCGGCCGGCTCGCCGCGTCCGGTGACTTCCGGACCATCCGCCGGCTGATGACCAACCGACCGCACGTCTTCGCGGTGCACTCCACCGACGACCGGGCGCTGGCCGTCGCGCTGATGGCCGAGCCGTCGGTGACCGGGGTGGAGCTGGGGCGCACGGGGCTGACCGTGCGGGCCGGCGACTACGGCGCCTTCACCCGGGCGCTGCCGAAGATCGCCCTGGCGAAGGGCATCCGGGTCCGGCAGCTGCTGCCCGAGGACGAGTCCCTGGAGAGCGTCTTCTCCTACCTGGTGGAGGCCTGAGACATGTCGACCGTTTCCTGGATCACCGCGCGAGGCCTCTTCGGTCGTCGCCGGTTCCTGCTGCTCTTCCCGCTGCCGGTGGTGCTGGTGCTGCTCGCCGTGCTCTCCCGTTCGCTCGGCGTGGACCCGGGTGAGTGGGGCCCGCCGGTGCTGGTCGGCCTCGGGCTGGCCGTGGTGCTGCCGGTGGTCGCGCTGATCGTCGGCACCGGCGTGCTCGGGGCCGAGATCGACGACGGCACGGTGGTGCACATCCTCACCAAGCCGCTGCCGCGCTGGCAGATCGTGCTGCCCAAGCTGGCGGTGGCGACCGGCGTCACCGCGGCCACCGTCGCCGTGCCGCTCTACGTCGCTGGTGTGCTGGCCCATTCGGTGAGCCTCGGCCTGGCGCTCGCCGCCGCCGGGTGCCTCGGCGCGCTGGCCTACTCGGCGCTCTTCCTGGCGCTCAGCCTGCTCACCCGGCGGCCGGTGCTGCTCGGCCTGGTCTACGTGCTGATCTGGGAGGGTCTGCTCGGCAACTTCGTCAGCGGCACCAAGGTGCTCTCCATCCAGCAGTACGTGATCGCGCTCGCCGACCGGCTGGCCCCGACCGGGCTGCTGGAGACCAGCGTCTCGGTGCCGGTGGCGGCGGTGATGACCGGGCTGGTGAGCGTCGGTTTCACCGTGCTCGCGATCGACCGGCTGCGGTCGTTCAGCGTGGCCGGCGAGACGAGCTGAACCGGCCGGGACCGGACCGCTGACGGCCGGGCGCAGGGCGCCCGGCCCGACCGGCCGCTCGGCGGCGACACCCCGATGAGCGTCATGCCTCAGCGTCCAAATGATGACGCTGAGGCATGACTGTCGGTAAGACTCTTTCAGTGGACTTGTCAGCTTGGCCGCACGGCCGGTCGGCCCGACATGGTGCCTGCCACCACGTCCCCCTGGCGGGGGACGCGGGTGGCTCGGTGGAGGGATTCGCTCGCATCGTCCTCCGGTGATGCTGGACCACGTCAGCCGACGGAACGGTCAGAAGGAGCGACATGTTCAGGTCCAGTTTGAGCGCGATGGCGTTGACGGCGGTTGTGGCAGCGGGGGTGGCGGCGTCGCCCTCTGTCGCGCAGGCCCAGCAGTCCGAGGCGAGCAGCGTTGCAGCCGAGTGGTCGGTCGTCGCCGGGCTCGGCCATTTCGTGTACGACGAGCCCGGCACGGTCGGGCATCGGATCTGGTTCGGCGTTCAGGCGGTGACGGCCGCCGACGGATCGACGTACGGCCAGTTCCTGTACCGGCACGAACTGCCGGACGGCACGCTGGTTGGGCAGGGACGAGCCGACGTGACATGTCTGAAGGTCACCGGAAACGTCGCGGTGTTCACCGCGATCGTTCCTGAGGGCCAGGGCACGGTGCGGAACCATGGTTACTACGTGAAGATCATCGACGGTGGGAGCGGGCCGGATCAGATCGTCGACGCTCAGGCGCAGAACGGGACGGAGCGGCCACCCACCCACTGCCTCGACCCCGAGACGGACCTCCCTCCGGGATCCCCCGAGCGACCCCGGTATCCGGTTCTCGTTGGCGGATACGCCGTCCATGGCGGTGAGCAGAGCCGAGCGGGCGCCGAGGTTCCCGGCACGGCCGTAACCGAGGGGTCGGTTCGGGCTCGCGCGGGCAGCATGGTGCTTGCCGGGTGACGGATGGTAGGGCTGGCCGGATGGACCGCTCCGGCTCGGTCGGAGAGGCTGGAGCCGTGAGTGCAGAAGCGGGGCGGGTGCTGCCGCGTGAGCCCTACTCAGGCAGCACGAGGCACTGGTTGGTGAGTCTGGCGCTGGCCGGGCTGGCCGCCTCGGCGACCACGACGATCGCGCAGGGCAGCGGTGACTTCCACTGGTGGGCGGGGTTCGTGCTGATCCCCGGCGCCCTGATCGCCGCGTGCGGCGGGCCGCTGCTCGCCCGGGGCGGGGGCCGGGCGTTCGCGGGCTACGTCGTCACCTGCGTCGGCGCCCTGGTCTTCGCCACCGGTGCGCTGCTGATGTTCGGCGTGATGAACCGCGGCTGGCCAGTAATGATCATGGTGCCCTGCCTGGCCATCGCCGGCACCTACTACTGGCGGCCGGCGCACCCGTTGGCGCGCGGGCTGCACCGGGCCGTGGCGCTGCTGGCGCTGGCCGGAGCGCTGCTCGGCGCCACCTTCCAGCTGATCCAGACCGGCCTGGTCGACTTCGGCGCCACCGGCTGGTGGGGTGCCTTCCTGATGCTCGCCGGGGTGATCGTGCTCGGCAACGCGGTCGAGCTGACCCGGCACCGGATGCCGTACCGGCTCCAGGCCATCACCCTTCTGGTCGGCCCCGCCGTGGTCGCCTTCCTGCTCGGTCTCCGCTTCCTGCGGGGCTGGTGACGGCGGCCCCGGCGGTCAGAAGGCCGAGGCGATGACGAGTTCGGTGGTGCGGTCCGGGAGCAGGTCGAGCTTGCCGATCCGCCCGGCGGCCCGCAGGTCGTCCGAGATCAACATCAGCTTCTCCAGCAGCGCCGCCGGGCCGAGCGCCTCGGCCAGCGGCACCTCCGCCCGCATCGAGAGCTTCCGCTCCGACTTGGCCCGCCGCACCTGGCTGAGCGCGTCCCCGGCGAGCCGGAGCAGCTCCGGATCACCCGTTCCCTCGATCGCCCGGCCCACCTCGTGGGTGGTCGGCCACGTCGCGCGGTGCACCGAGCCGTAGCGCCACCAGGACCAGACCTCCTCGGTGACGTACGGCAGCACCGGGGCGAAGAGGCGCAGCTGCACCGAGAGGGCGGTGGCCAGCGCCGCCCGGGCCGACTGCGCCCCGGACCCGGTGCCGTACGCCCGCTCCTTCACCAGCTCAATGTAGTCGTCACAGAACCGCCAGAAGAACGACTCGGTGGCCAGCAGGGCGGCGGTGTGGTCGTACCCCTCGAAGGCGGCCGTCGCGGTGGCGACCACCGTGGAGAGTTCGGCGAGCATGGCCCGGTCGAGCGGCTCCGTCGCGACGGCCCGCAACGCGTCGGCGGCGCCCAGCCCGAGCGCGAACTTCGACGCGTTGAGCAGCTTGGTGGCGAGCCGCCGACCGATCTTGATCTGGGCCGGGTCGAAGGCCAGGTCCATCCCCGGCTTGCCGCTCGCCGCCCAGTACCGCACCGCGTCCGAGCTGTGCTGCTCCAGCAGCGCCAGCGGGGTGACCACGTTCCCCTTGGACTTGGACATCTTCTTGCGGTCCGGGTCGAGGATCCAGCCGGAGAGTTCGGTGTCCCGCCAGGGCAGCACGCCGTGCTCCAGGTGGGAGCGGACCACGGTGGCGAAGAGCCAGGTCCGGATGATGTCGTGCCCCTGCGGACGCAGGTCCATCGGGAAGACCCGGGCGAAGAGGTCCGGATCGGTCTCCCAGCCGCCGACGATCTGCGGGGTCAGTGACGAGGTGGCCCAGGTGTCGAGCACGTCCGGGTCGCCGACGAAGCCGCCGGGCTGCCCACGCTGGGATTCGTCGTAACCGGACGGCGGGTCGGTGGACGGGTCAACCGGCAGCGCGGACTCGTCGGGCGTGAGAGGCTGGGACCGGTCCGGCTCGCCAGCGTCGTCGAGCCGGTACCACACCGGCACCGGCACCCCGAAGAAGCGCTGCCGACTGACCAGCCAGTCGCCGGTCAGGCCGCTCACCCAGTGGTCGTAGCGGTGCCGCATGTGCTCCGGCACCCAGTGCAGCTCGCGCCCCCGGGCCAGCAGCTCCGCACGCAGCTGCGGATCGCGCCCGCCGTTGCGCAGATACCACTGCCGGGTGGAGACGATCTCCAGTGGCCGGTCGCCCCGCTCGTAGAACTTCACCGGGTGCGTGATCGGCCGCGGCTCGCCGATCAGGTCGCCCGCGCCGGCCAATTTGGCGACGATCTCCCGGCGGGCGCCGTTGACGGTCTGCCCGGCCAGCGCCGCGTACGGCTGCGCCGGCACCCCGGCCGGCGGCTCCGGCAGCAACCGGCCGTCCCGGCCAATCACCACGCGGGTGTCCAGCCGCAGCTCCCGCCACCAGGTCACGTCGTTCAGGTCGCCGAAGGTGCAGACCATCGCGATGCCGGTGCCCTTGGCCGGATCGGCGAGCGGGTGCGCGCGCACCGGCACCTCGACCCCGAAGAGCGGGCTGCGCACGGTCGCGCCGACCAGATCGGCGTAGCGCTCGTCGTCCGGATGGCAGACCAGCGCCACGCACGCCGGCAGCAGCTCCGGGCGGGTCGTGTCGATCAGCACCTCGCGCCCGCCCGGGCCGGTGAACCGCAGCCGGTGGTAGGCGCCCGGCCGCTCCCGGTCCTCCAACTCGGCCTGGGCCACCGCGGTGCCGAAGCCGACGTCCCACAGCGTCGGCGCCTCCGCCTGATAGGCCTCGCCGCGGAGCAGGTTGCGCAGGAACGCCCGCTGGCTGGTGGCCCGGGCCGCCCGGCCGATCGTGGTGTACGTCAGCGACCAGTCCACCGACAGCCCGAGCCGCCGCCAGAGCGCCTCGAAGACCTGCTCGTCGGCGACCGTGAGGCGCTCGCAGAGCTCGATGAAGTTGCGCCGGGAGATCGGCGTCGGGTTCTTCCGGGCGTCGTCCGAGACCGGGGTGGCCGGCGGGCGCCAGACCGGGTCGTAGGGCAGCGCCGGGTCGCAGCGCACCCCGTAGACGTTCTGCACCCGGCGCTCGGTCGGCAGGCCGTTGTCGTCCCAGCCCATCGGGTAGAACACCGCCTTGCCGCGCATCCGCTGGAACCGGGCGACGGTGTCGGTGTGCGTGTACGAGAAGACGTGCCCCATGTGCAGCTCGCCCGATACGGTCGGCGGCGGGGTGTCGATCGCGTACACGTCCGAACGCTGCTTCGAGCGGTCGAACGCGTACGTGCCCTCCTCCTGCCAGCGGCGCGCCCAGTTCTCCTCGAGCCCGTCCAGGGTCGGACGCTCGGGAACACCGGCGCGGGCCGTCCTCGCCGTATCAGTCATCCTGCGATCGTAGGCAGCCCGCAACCGCCGGACCACGGGTTACCCGCGCGCCACGACGAAATCGGGCCGGGGGTGCTACGGCGCGATCGGGCTGAGCAGCGGGCCCAGGGTGGAGAGCTGGAAGCCGAGCGTCCCGCCGGTGCGCGAGTTCACTCGGTCGAGCACGGTGGAGACCGGGGCGTACGAGTTGTGCTCGTTCGGGTTGGTGCAGGGGCCCTGGCCGGGGTCGCCGTTGGAGAGGATGCCCAGCGCCTTGCCGTCCGACTCGGTGAAGAGCGGCCCGCCGCTGTCCCCGGGGCGGGCGCAGATCCGTACGTCGATGCCGCCGCTGCCGCGGCCGGTGATCTCTCCGCACCGGGTGCCCGGGATGTAGCCCGCGCCGGCTCCCGAGTCGACGTACGTCTCGCCCGCCTTCGGCGTGTACGCCGACCCGGTCGCGCAGACGATCCAGCCGACCTGGATGGCGTTCGCCGCGACGTAACCGGTGACCGCCACGTCCCGGCTGCCCTGCTCGTCGGTGCAGCGCGGGTTGTCCGGCACGCACCAGTAGTTGACCAGGCTGACCGGGTTGGTGCCGGGCCGCCGGGGGTAGGCCCAGCGGTCCAGCGCGCCCGGCTGGTAGGGGATCACCGCGTAGTCGTAGGGGAAGGCGTTCTCGGCCAGCACCGGGCTGGTCGACTCCACGCCCACCGGCACCTTCGGCCCGAGGAACTGGTGCCAGGTCCGGTCCACCTGCTGGTGCCGGCCGCCGACCACACAGTGCCCGGCGGTCAGCACGAACGACTCGCCGGAGCGGGACCGGACGTTGAAGCCGCTGGTGCAGCCGCCGACGGTGCCGTCGTCGCGGGGCACGTCGAGGCGGATCCCGCCGCGCATCGGCGCCTTCGCGCAGTACCGCGGGTCGCAGGCCTTCGGCACCGCGGCGCCGGAGAGCCGGGCCCGCGCCCTGGCCGGCACCCCGGCCCCGCCGAGCGCCGCGGCCAAGCGGGCGTCCGCGGCGTCGACCACGTCGCCGGTGAGCACCACGACCCCGTTGGCCTGCTCGTCGACGATCACGTCGGTGCCGGCGGTCGCGTCGAGCGTGCCGGCCACTCGGGCCGCGGCCTCGGTGAGCTGCCGCAGCGAGTGACGCGCCGGCACCACCCGGACGTGGGCCGCGTCCGGCACCCCGGCGACCGCGGCGCGCAGCGGGTCGGTCCGGGTCGCCGCGATGGTGAGCACGCCACCGGCAGCCTGGTCCAGCCACATCCCGGCGTACGTGTCGGGGAACTCCTCGGCGAGCCGGGCGGCGAGCGGCGCGGACTGCTCCTGGAGGGCGAGCCGGCGGGCTGCGTCGTCCGGGCTGACCCGGTAACGGTCCCGCAGGTACGACATCGAGGCCGGGGTGTCCTTCGCGACCGCCCCCGCCGGTCGGGCGGTGACCGCCGCGCCGGTCGGGCCCGCCGACCGGGAGGCCCGCGCACCGAGGCCGGTGGTCGAGCCCGGTTCGGCCGGCGTCGCGTCCGTGCCGGCCGGCGCGGTCCCGGCGACCGGCGTGGTGCCGACCGGCGTGCCGTCCGTGTCGAGCCGCGGCGCCAACACCACCGCGGTCGCGCCCAGCAGGCAGGCGGCGGTGGCCAGTCCTGCGATGGTCATGCGTCGTCGTGCGTGCACGCCCGCACCCTCCCCCGTGAGTCCGACGCCGCGTCGACCGGGCTGTGGTCCGTCCCGGGAGCCCCCGGGACGTGAGCGGCTGTACGGTGCCGGCTGATTGTAGTCAGCGCAGCGATTGACGCCACTGCCGGTGCAGCGCGGCGTACCGGCCGTCGGCCGTCGCGAGCTGCTCCGGCGGGCCGTCCTCGACGATCCGCCCGCCGTCGAGGACCAGCACCCGATCGGCGATCTCCACCGTGGAGAGTCGGTGCGCGATCACCACCGCGGTCCGGTCCCGCAGGATGGTGCCGAGCGCCTGCTGCACCAGCCGTTCGGTGGGCACGTCGAGCGACGAGGTCGCCTCGTCGAGGATGAGCACGGTCGGGTCGGCCAGGAACGCCCGGGCGAACGCGACCAGCTGCCGCTGCCCGGCGGAGAGCCGCCCGCCGCGGCGGTGCACCTGGGTGGCGTACCCGTCGGGGAGCGCGGCGATGAAGTCGTGCGCGCCGATCGCCCGGGCGGCCTCCCGCACCGCCGCGTCGTCCGCGTCCGGACGGCCGAACCGGATGTTCTCCTCGACGGTGCCGTTGAACAGGTGGGTCTCCTGGGTCACAAGGACCACCGCCCGGCGCAGGTCGGCGTCGGCCACCGCGCGCAGGTCGACGCCGTCCAGGCTGACCGTGCCGGCGACCGGGTCGTGGAACCGGGCGACCAACTTGGCGATGGTGGACTTGCCCGCGCCGGTCGGTCCGATCAACGCGACGGTCTGCCCGGCCGGGATGGTCAGGTCCAGGTCGGCGAGGATCGGCGCGTCCGGCCGGTAACCGAAGGAGACCGCGCGGAACGCCAGCTCGCCGCGGGCGGAGAACAGCGGCGTCGGCCGGGCCGGCTCGGCCACCGCGGGCCGCTCGTCGAGCACCCCTGCCAGCTTCTCCAGGGCGGCCGTGGCGGACTGCAACGAGTTGTAGAACTGGCTCAGCTCCTGCATCGGCTCGAAGAAGCGCCGAAGGTAGAGCAGGAACGCCGCGAGCACGCCGATCTCGGTCCGCCCGCCGAGCACCCGCCAACCGCCGTAGCAGAGCACCACCGCCACCGTCACGTTGCCGATCACCTTGATCCCCGGCGAGTAGGTGGCGATCAGGCGGAACGCGTGCAGGCTGGCCCGCCGGTAGTCGTCGCTGAGCGCCACGAAGATCCGCTGGTTGCGGGGCTCGCGGCGGTACGCCTGCACCGCGCGGATGCCCCGCATCGACTCGACGAAGTGGACGATGACCAGAGCCACCGAGTCCCGGGTGCGGCGGTAGGCGCTGGCCGAGGCCCGGGCGAACCAGCGGGACAGCAGGTAGAGGAACGGGAAGGCGAGCAGGGTCACCGCGGCCAGCGGCAGGTCCAGCCAGAGCAGGATGCCGGCCACCGACAGGATCGAGAGCGCGGCCAGCACCAGGCTGTCGATACCGCCGTCGACCAGTTCGGCGATCGAGTCGAGGTCGCTGGTCAGGCGGGAGACCATCCGACCGGAGGTGTACCGCTCGTGGAAGGCCACCGGCAGGCGCAGGAAGTGCCCGTACACCCGGCGGCGGAGATCCAGCAGGACGGCCTGGCCGATCCGCGCGGAGAGGGTGAGGAAACCGCGGCGGGCCACGTACTCCACGACGGCGGCCGCCGCGAACGCCCCGGCGACGGCGGCCAGCGGCCGGTAGTCACCGGCCCGCAGCGGTCCGATACCCCGGTCGATGCCGAGCATGACCAGGTACGGCCCGGCCATCGCCGCGCCGTTCTGGGCCAGCAGCAAGGCCACCGCCGAGGTCAGCCGGCCACGGTGCGGGCGCAGCAGGTCCGCCAGGAGCGCCCGGCTGCGGACCCGTAGCCGGGCGACCGCCTCTGGGCTGCTGTCCTCGGCCCGGCTGCGATCCGCGTCCGGGTCGGTGGCCTGCCCGCGCCAGCGGGTCAGCTCCGGATGCTCGCCGCCGGCCGGGGCGACCTCCGGCCCGGGCGGCGGGCGGCGGCCGCCCCGCCACCGTGGGTGGCCGGAGTCCCGGGTCGGTCGCCGCGGGCCCGACGCCCTGGTCGTCACGACCGCACCAGCCCGCGCCCGTCCGACGGGGCCCCGGCGCCCCGGCCGGCGGTCGTCGGCCCGCCTCGCGGCGGCTCGGCGGAGAGCAGCGCGCGGTACGCCGGGACGGTGGCGAGCAGTTCGGAGTGACTGCCGACCGCGGTGATCCGTCCACCGTCGAGCAGCGCCACCCGGTCGGCCAGCGCGATGGTCGACGGCCGGTGCACCACCAGCAGCGCGGTGCTCTCCCGCAGCACCCGCTTCAGCGCCGCCTCGACCAGCGCCTCGGTCTGCACGTCGAGGGCGGAGAGCGGATCGTCGAGGACGAGCAGCGCCGGCCGGCCGAGCACCGCCCGGGCCAGCGCCAACCGCTGGCGCTGACCGCCGGAGAGGGAGAGGCCCTGCTCGCCCACCCGGGTGCCCAACCCCCACGGCAGGTCGTACGCGAAGTCGGCCTGGGCGAGCGCGAGCGCGGCCCGGACCTCCTCCTCGCCGGCCTCGGGACGGCCGAGGGTGAGGTTCTCCCGGACCGACATGGAGAAGAGGGTGGGCTCCTCGAACGCCACCCCGACCAGCCGGCGCAGCGAGTCCAGCCGCAGCTCGCGCAGGTCGTGCCCGTCCAGGGTGATCCGGCCGCCGGTCACGTCGTGCAATCGGGCCACCAGGGAGAGCAGGGTGCTCTTGCCGCAACCGGTCGCGCCGACCACGGCCAGTGTCTCGCCCTGCTCGACGGTCAGCTCGACGTCGCGCAGCACCGGCCCCGCGGTGCCCGGGTAGCGGAACGAGACCTGCTCGAAGCGGAGCTGTCCGCGTACCGCCGAGCGGGGCAGTGCGAGCGCACCGGGAGCGTCCACGATCCGCGGCGGGGTGTCCAGCACCTCCTGGATCCGGTCGGCGGCGGTCGCCGCCTCCTGCCCGTTGGCGATGATCCAGCCGAGTGACTGCACCGGCCAGATCAGCATCAGCTGGAGGGTGACGAAGGCGACCAGCTCGCCGATGGTGAGCACGCCCTGGGCGGCGGCGGACGCCCCGGCGGCCAGCACCACCCCCAGCGTCAGGTTCGGCACCAGGTCGAGCAGCGCCGAGGTGCGGGCCAGCAGCCGGCCCTTGCCGACCCCGGTGTCGTGCAGCGCGCGGGCGGCGACACCGAAGCGGGCCGCCAGTTCCGGCCCCCGGCCGTACGCCTTCATGGTGCGCAGCCCCTGCGCGGTCTCCTCGACCAGCGTGGCCACGTCGCCCTGCTGGTCCTGCATCCGCCGGGACGCGGCGTGGTAGTGCCGGGCGAAGCGGCGGCTGATCAGGAACAGCGGCACCGCGCTGACGGCCACCAGCAGGCCCAGCGCCGGATGCAGCCGGATCAGCAGCACCACCACGACCGCGTAGGTGACCAGGTTGAGCACCAGGAAGAAGAGGCCGAAGGAGAGGAAGCGGCGGATCACCGACAGGTCGCTGGTGATCCGGGAGAGCAACTGGCCGGACTGCCACCGGTCGTGGAAGCTGGCCGGCAGCCGTTGCAGGTGGGCGTAGACGTCGGCGCGCAACGCCGCCTCCATGCCGACCGCCGAGGAGGACTGCACCCAGCGGCGGATGAAGATCAGCACCGCCTCGGCCAGCCCGAGGACCAGGGCCAGGCCGCCGAGGCGGAGCAGTCCGGGCGGGTCGTGCCGGGCCACTGGGCCGTCCACGACCCGCTGCACCACCAGCGGCACGGCGATGCTCGCGGCGGTGGCGGCCAGCCCGGCGGCCAGCAGCCAGCCGAACTCGACCCGGTATGGGCGCAGGTAGCGGCGCAGCCGCCAGAGGTTGTGCACCGGGTGGGGGCCCGCGGCGACCCGGGCGGCCGGGACGCCGTCGCTCTCCGCAGGCACTACCCGACGGTAGCGGGAAATGTGAACCGATCTGGTGTCAGCTTGCCGTCAACGGCCGCTCATGACCGAGAAGCCACTTCTTCACGTCCAGGCCCCAGCGGTAGCCGCCCAGCGTCCCGTCGGTGCGCAGCACCCGGTGGCACGGCACGAAGAGGGCCGCCGCGTTGCGGGCGCAGGCCGCCGCGGCGGCGCGTACCGCCGGTGGCCGGCCGGCCAGCCCGGCGAACCCGGTGTAGGTGACCGGCTCGCCGGGCTTCACCTCGCGCAGCACCTGCCAGGCGTGCGCCATGAACTCGCCGCCGGTGCGCTGTTCGACCGGCACCGCGTCGATGGCGGTGAGGTCGCCGTCCAGATAGGACCGGACGGCCGCGCTGACCGGGCCGAGGTCGGTGCGCTGCCGTAGCGGCGCCCGCAGGGTGGGGTGCACCAGGGGTAGCAGCGTCAGCGGGTCAGGGGTGAAGCCGGCCGCCCGGACCGCGCCGTCCGGGCCGGTCAGAATGCTGAGCGGGCCGGCCGGGGTGGCCAGCACCGCACTGTCGATAGTGGTCATGCCGCTCTCCAGAGTCGGATCTGCGCGTAGGACCGCCAGGGTCGCCACCGGTCGGCGTACGCGTCGAGGGTCGTCGGTTGGTCGGGCAGGCCGAGCACGGCCGCGCCGCGCCGGACCGCCAGGTCGGTGTGGAGCAGGACGTCCGGGTCGCCGAGCGCGCGCATCGCGACGTAGCCCGCGGTCCATGGGCCGATGCCGGGCAGTGCGGCCAGCCGGCGCACGGTCTCCTCGCGGTCGCCGCCCGGGGCGAGGTCGAGTTCCCCCTCGGCGACGGCTCGCGCCAGCCCCCGGATGGTCTCCCGCCGGGCCGCCGGCATCCCGAACCCCTCGTCCGCCACCCCCGACACCTCCTCCGCACCGGGAAACCCCCGCAGACCGCCCCCCACCACGCGTCGATCATGAGGTTCACGGCGGCCAGGGAGATCCGCATCGCCGTTCACCTCGTGATCAACGGGCAGGTGGGCGAGGAGGCGGGTGAGGGTGGTGCGGGCGGAGGTCACCGAGACCTGCTGGCCGACGATGGCCCGGACCGCCATCTCGAAGCCGTCCACCGCGCGGGGAACGCGGATGCCGGGCTCCGCCACGACCGCGGCGGCCAGCGCCGGGTCCGCGGCGAGGGTGGCGTCGATCGCCACCGGGTCCGCGTCCAGGTCGAGCAGGTGCCGGCAGCGGGCCACCGCCGGTGCCAGGTCGCGCAGGTCGGCCAGGCGCAGGGTGGCCGACACGTGTCCGTCCGCCGGGGTCAGTGCCACCTCGCCCGCGCCGCGCGGCAGCCGCAGCCCACGGCGGTACGTGCCGTCGCGGACCTCCTCCACCCCGGGCAGCGCCCGCAGCGCGAGGAAGTCGAGCAGCGCGCCGGCGTGCAGTGGCGGGCGGTACGCGAGCCGGAGCGTGATGGTCCCGGCGCCGATCGGGGCGGAGCGCTGCCCACGGGCCTGACGCAGCTCGGTCGGCGCGACCCCGTACACCTCGCGGACGGTGTCGTTGAACTGCCGCACGCTGCCGAAGCCGGCCGCGAACGCGATCTCCGCCATGCCGAGGCCGGTCGTCTCGATCAGGATCCGGGCGGTCTGCGCCCGCTGGGCCCGGGCCAGCGCGAGCGGTCCGGCACCCATCTCGGCCCGCAGCATCCGGTGCAGGTGCCGCTCGGTGTAGCCGAGCCGGGACGCCAGGCCGGGGATGCCGTCGCGGTCCACCACCCCGTCGGCGATCAGCCGCATGGCCCGGCCGACCACGTCGGCGCGGACGTCCCACTGCGGCGAGCCGGGCGCCGCGTCCGGGCGGCAGCGCCGGCAGGCCCGCAGCCCGGCCCCCTGCGCCGCCGCGGCGGACGGAAAGAACCGGACGTTCTGCCGCTTCGGCGTGGTCGCCGGGCAGGACGGCCGGCAGTAGATCCCGGTCGACGTCACGCCGGTGTAGAACCAGCCGTCGAATCGCTGGTCACGGCTGTCGACCGCCCGGTAGCACCGCTCGAAGTCCAACTCCACGCCACCGATGATGCTCCGGTTCCGTGGGCTCCCGCTGGCGGGAATCGGACGCGGGCGTGGGCGGTCAGCGCCGCCGCCCCCGGTTGCCCCCGCCGCGCCGGGCCGCCGGCTTCCGGCGGTCGGCGCCGCCCGCGTCCCGCACGCTCGGCCGGGCCCCGGCTGCCCGCTCCGTCGGCTGGCTTCCCGTTTCCCGGGTGCTCGGCCGGACCCTCGGGTCCGGACCGCCGGCCCGCCTGGTGAGCAGGGCCGGCCGGAACACGCCGTCCGGGTCGTACCGGCGCCACAGTTGGGTCACCCGGCGACCGGTCTCGCCCGGGTAGATCCGGTCGAACGCCGCCCGGTCCGGCCGGCCCTCGAAGTTGACGTACGCGCCGTCGGCCCGCTCGGCGACGCGCCGCCAGGCGGCGTCCAGCGCCGCGCGACCCTGCGGCGGGAAGACCGAGCCGATGGCGAGCGTGTCCTGGTGCCGGTGCGGGTACGCGGTCGCGCCGGGGTCGACGTCGTTGATCGCTCCGCCCATCGACCGCAGCTGGACCACGGCCCGGTGCGGCCCGGTCGCGGCCCGCATGATCGCCCGGGCGCTGCCGTCGTCCATCGTGAGCAGGCTGTTGGTGGTGTCGCTGGCCTGTTGGCCGACGTTCGGGTGCAGGTGGGCCAGCGGCACCAGGGCCGGGTACGGCACCAGGTCGGTCCGGTGGTCGAGCAGCCGGCCGATCTCGAGCAGCGGTTCGACCAGCGGCCGGGCCCGGCGCAGGCTCTCCGCGGCGACCACGGCCGTGATCGACAGGACCGCGGACCGCCCGTTCGCGAAGAGCACCGCGGCGGTGGTGAGCTCCCGGGGCGCCTGCGACAGGTACTCGGCCCACCGCCGCAGGGTGCCCCCGTCGGCGGTGGCCTCGACGGCGATCTGGGCGAGCCCGACGTTGCTGACCTCGGCCGCCTCGATCTCGAACGCGACCACGATGCCGGCCCCGGCCCCCGCGCCGCGGACCACCCAGAACAGCTCGGGCTCGTGCTCCGCGTCCGCGCGGACGACCGTCCCGTCGGCGAGCACCACCTCCACCGCCCGGACGTTGTCGATGGTCAGCCCGTGCCAGCGGGCCAGCCAGCCGACGCCACCGCCGGTGGCCAGGCCGCCGACGCCCACGTTGCCGTGGTCGCCGGAGCTGATCACCAGCCCGTACGGGGCCAGCGCCTTCGCCACGGTCGCCCAACGGGCGCCCGCCTCGACCCGGACCAGCCGGGACCGTTCGTCGAGCACGTCGACCCGGTTCATCGCGGACAGGTCGATGACCAGGCCGCCGTCGTTGGAGGAGGTGCCGGCCAGGCCGTGCCCGCCGCTGCGGACGGCGACCGGCAGCCCCTGCTCGCGGGCGTAGCGGACCGCGTCGGCCACCTGGGCGGTGGTCTCCGGCAGCAGCACTCCGGCCGGGCTGTGCTGCGTGGTGTACGTCGAGCGCAGCAACGCGTACCGACGGTCCCCGGGGGTCACGAGCTTGCCGGTCAGTGGCTCGGGAAGCCGGGAAAGCTTGCTGGTCACTGTTGCCCTCGAATCTCGAGCACCTGCTCGCGGACGGCCGGAACCACCCGGTCGGTGAACGCCCGCAGTTGTGCGCGGTGCGACATGATCGGCCAGAAGATGAACGTGTCGAAGCCGAGGTCGACCGCCCAGTGGGTCAGGGTGTCGACCCAGAGCTGGGCGCTGCCGACGAGCCCGGTGCCGCCACTCTGCGGCCCGATCGCGCCGATGACGTTGTAGATCCGGCGTACCGCCGCCGGATCGCGCCCGGCCGCGCGTGCCGCGTCGTCGATGATCTGCTGCTTGCTCGGCACCTCGGCTGGTGGGACGTAGATGTTGAGTGGCGAGATCCACCCGTCGGCCTGCCGACCGGCCACGCCGAGCATGCGGGGCCGCTGACCGCCGAGCCAGAGCGGGACGGGGGACGGCGGCACCGGCCCGCCAGCGTACCCCTCGACGGTGTGCTGCTCGCCGTCGAACCGGACCGCGCCGCCGGCCAGCGCCGTGCGCATGATCTGCAGCGCTTCCTCGGTGTACGCGATGGTCTCGGCGCCGCTGCGCCGGGCGCCACCCATTGCGGCGACGCCGTCCGCGCTCGCGCCACCGCCGACGCCGAGGACGACCCGGCCGCCGGTGAGGACGCTGAGCGACGCGCCGGCCTTGGCGAACATGGTCGGCGGGCGCAGTTGCAGATCGGCGACGTCGGTGAGGAAGGAGATCCGGCTCGTCTCGGCCGCCAGATGGCTGATCATCGTCCAGCTGTCGAGGTAGCCGGGTTGGTAGGGATGGTCCTGGACGGCGAGGTAGGTCAACCCGCCGTCGGCCGCGGCTCGAGCCAGATATCGCGTTTCGCCCAGTTTGTCGGCGGACGGATCCAGGCTCAGGCCGAAGCTGATCGGGTGTCCGTAATCGGTCATGGGTCAAGCGTGCGGAGGGGCCGGCGACTGGGCAAACCGCAGGTTAGCTACTAATCTTTGGTAAGTGATTACTCCTCAGCCTTTCGACCTGCGGCGTTACCAGGACATCGACGACACCGGCTGCCGGGTCTTCCAGGACTCGCTGGAGCTGGTCGGCCGGCGGTGGACCGGCGCCATCCTGTTGGCCGGCGTGCGCGGGGCGCGCCGGTTCGGCGAGTACCGGGCCGGGGTGAGCGGGATCTCCGACCGGCTGCTCGCCCAGCGGCTCAAGGAGCTGGAGGCCGACGGGCTGATCGAGCGGACGGTGATCCCCACCTCGCCGGTCCAGATCCGCTACGCGCCCTCCCCGGACGGCCGGGAGTTGATGGTGCTGCTCCAGCCGCTGATCGACTGGAGCCACCGCCGCCGGCCCGGGTCTGCGCAGCCCGGGTCGGCGCAGCCCGATCCCGCCGAGGGCTGACCCGGACGGCTCGATCGCCCGCCGCCGGTCCCGCGACACCGCGCCCCGCGCCCCGGCGGCACCGTTGATCCGCCCGGCGTCCGGTCGACGTCGCAGGTCAGGGCGGTGTGGTGGGGGAGCGACCATCCCTCGGCGCGTCCTTTGCTCTGCTTCAGCCGAGGCAACAGATCATGGCGCTCGCTGTTGCCGGGAGTGAAGCAGAGCAAAGGGGCCGCAACGGGTCATCGTGGCGGAGAGCGCCCGGCGGTGCCGAAAGTGTCGGTGCCGGCGGGTAACGTCCGGCCACCAACTCAAGAAGGGGTGCGGCGATGGCGAGCGTGGCGGGTCGCGAAGCGACGCGGAGCGGGCACCCACCGCTCGACCGGGCCGTGCTCCAGACCTTCTACCGCCGGATGCGCGCGGTGGCGCCGGCCGCCGTCGGGGCGATCGAGCGCGATCGCGCCGCCGACCCGGCCCGGCCCTTCCCCGACACCGCGTGCGGCCGCCTGGTCCGTTCCCTCGACGACGACGGGCTGCGGGCGCTCGGCATGTGGGCGCATCACTGGTGCATGCGCTTCTACGACGACGACACCCGGCCCGGTCTGCGGCTGGTCCGGGAGATCGCGGGCCGGCGCGGGCTCGGCTGGACGGCCGACGAGGTGCGCTGGATGCTCCGTGAGTCGCGTGCCGCCGGCGACAAGGCCGAGGCCCGTTTCACGCTTCCGGTCGCCGCCGCCCGCGAGCTGCCCCCGGGCGCCCTGCCACCCGCCGAGCTGCCCGCCGAAGAGCCCCCAGCCACCGCCCGGCCCGCCGGGTCGGTCGTGCCCCGCCAGCTCCGCCGCAGCTGACCGGCGGTCGGGGCGCTCGCCGTCGCGGGCGCCGGGCCACCCCGGGCCCGGCCGACGCCGCGACGCCGGCTCCGGCAGGATGGGCGGTGCTCCCGACGGAAGGACGACCATGCCCGCCAGCGAACCGACCATCCTCGCCACCAGCATGGGTTTCTTCGCCCGGGGCCGCGGCCCGCAGGTCCTGCGGCCCGGCCCGATCTTCGACCTCGGGGCCGAGTTGGCGCAGGCCGGTCCGGAGCCGCGCATCTGCTACCTGGGGCAGGCCGTCGGTGACCAGCCCACCAACCTGACCGCCGTCTACAGCGCGTTCGCCGGCACCCGGTTCCGGCTGTCCCACCTGGCTCTCTTCCCGATGCCGAACGTCGAGGACATCCGCGCCCACCTGCTCGCCCAGGACGTGATCTGGGTCGGCGGCGGCAGCGTGGCCAACCTGGTCGCCGTCTGGCGGGTGCACGGCCTCGACGAGATCCTGCACGAGTGCTGGCAGGCCGGGGTGGTGCTGGGCGGCGTCTCCGCCGGCTCGATCTGCTGGCACGTCGGCGGGGCCACCGACAGCTTCGGCCCCGACCTGCGCGGGTTCACCGACGGGCTGGGCTGGCTGCCCTACGGCAACGGGGTGCACTACGACAGCGAGGAGCAGCGTCGGCCGCTGATGCACCGCCTCGTCGGCGAGGGCACGCTGCCGGTCGCGCACTGCACCGACGACGGCGTCGGCCTGGTCTACCGGGGTGACAAGCTGGTCGAGGCGGTCGCCGACCGGGAGGGAGTCTCGGCGTACGAGATCAGCCGCGCCACGGACGGCACGGTCCGCGAGGCGATCATCGCCCCGCGCCTGCTCAGCTGAACACCGGCCGGGTCGGGCCGGGCCCGGCGGGCGTGGGCGGCCGGCCGATTCCGGTACGCGACACCGCACCGCCTGCCCGGCCCCCGACGGCACCGGCGTAAGCTGGCTCGTCGTGAGTCTCACCATCGGCATCGTCGGCCTGCCCAACGTGGGCAAGAGCACCCTGTTCAACGCGCTGACCAAGAACGACGTGCTCGCGGCGAACTACCCGTTCGCCACCATCGAGCCCAACGTCGGCGTCGTCGGGCTGCCCGACGAGCGGCTGGGCAAGCTCGCCGAGATCTTCAGCTCGCAGAAGGTGCTGCCCGCGCCGGTGTCGTTCGTCGACATCGCCGGCCTGGTGCGCGGCGCCTCCAAGGGGCAGGGTCGGGGCAACGCGTTCCTGGCGAACATCCGGGACGCCTCGGCGATCTGCCAGGTGGTCCGGGCCTTCTCCGACCCGAACGTGGTGCACGTCGACGGCAAGGTCTCCCCGGCCGACGACATCGAGACGATCAACACCGAGCTGATCCTGGCCGACATCCAGACCCTGGAGAAGGCGGTGCCGCGGCTGGAGAAGGAGGCCAAGCTCCGCAAGGACCGGGCCGCCGCCGTGACCGCCGCGAAGAAGGCCGTCGAGCTGCTCGACACCGGCGTCACCCTCTACGCCGGCGCCGCCAAGGCGGGCATCGAGCTGGAGCACCTGCGCGAGCTGCACCTGCTCACCACCAAGCCGTTCCTCTACGTCTTCAACGTCGACGAGGCCGAGCTGGGCAACGCCGAGTTCCTCGACGAGCTGCGGGCCCTGGTCGCCCCGGCCGAGGCGATCTTCATGGACGCAAAGATCGAGTCGGAGCTGGTGGACCTGCCCGAGGAGGAGGCCCGGGAGCTGCTGGAGTCGATCGGGCAGAACGAGCCCGGCCTGAACCAGCTCGTCCGGGTCGGCTTCCGTACGCTCGGGCTCCAGACGTACCTCACGGCCGGGCCCAAGGAGGCGCGGGCCTGGACGGTCCCGATCGGCGCCACCGCGCCGGAGGCCGCGGGGGTCATCCACTCCGACTTCCAGCGCGGCTTCATCAAGGCCGAGGTGGTCTCCTACGCCGACCTGGTCGACACCGGCAGCATGGCCGCCGCCAAGGCCGCCGGCAAGGTCCGGATCGAGGGCAAGGAGTACGTCATGCAGGACGGCGACGTGGTGGAGTTCCGCTTCAACGTCTGACTCCGGCCTGTTCCCGCAGTTCAGGAGGTTGGACCGTGAGGACGGCCGGCTGCCGGCGCGTCCAGTCCCACCACATGCTTTGCACGTCGCCTAGCAGCTCTGCAGGACGCGCTCCACGTCCGCGCCCGCTTGAACGACCACGGCTTCAGCGCGAAGTTCCCCGGGAAGGTGGTGCCGCTGACCCTCGTGCGCGAGCAAGGTGGGGCAGCCAGGTGGAAGCACAACGGCATCGGCGAGCCCGATGAACTTGACGAGCAGGTCGAGAACGGCGCCGACGGAGAACCGGCTGATCATGAGACTGTCGAGCGAGTCGTCGACAACGGCGGCGTAGACGTCTGCGGTGCCGCCGTCGTCTGCGCTGATGTGCCAGTAGCCGTGCTGAAGTTCCCGGCGGTCGACGCGGGGCTCAAAAGCGGCCAAGAAAGCTCCACCCGCCATTGGGGCGGCATCGCCCCGCTCGAACCACTGAACGAACATGTCATAGCTCACCGAAGCAAGTTAGCGCCCCGGCCAGAACGACACGGTGCGTAACTGGCGGGCCGCCTGTCGCCGGGCATGCCATCCTCGATTCCGGTCAAGACGGCGACAGAAGCGGACATCGCTGGCGTGGGCCGACCCAGCGGACGATCCCGTGGAACTTTCTCTCGGGATGGCGTCGGATCCGGGCCGAGTCGTTCGTAGAACGGGCGAGAGGCGGAACTTCCGCCCGACCCGCGATGCTCAACCAGCTA
This sequence comes from Micromonospora sp. NPDC051006, assembly GCF_044456245.1. NCBI lineage: Bacteria > Bacillati > Actinomycetota > Actinomycetes > Micromonosporales > Micromonosporaceae > Micromonospora > Micromonospora sp. NPDC051006. Next base: position 48,822 of record NZ_JBITFP010000001.1, on the reverse strand, counting down.
GCAGGCGAGGGTGACATCCCGATCGGGTCCTACGTGCACTGGGAGGTAGAGGCCATGGCCAAGCTGATCTACGTAACTAATGTGTCGATTGACGGCTATATCGAGGACGAAAGCGGAGCCTTCTCCTGGTTCCCGCGCGACGACGAGGTATTCACGTTCACCACCAACCTCCTGCGGTCCGTGGGTACTTTCCTTTACGGGCGGCGCCTGTACGAATTGATGGCTGTCTGGGAAACCGACGCTGCTCTAGCCGCGCAGTCCGGCCTCACGGCTGACTTCGCGAGCGCCTGGCAAGCGGCAAACAAGGTCGTCTACTCCACGACTCTCACTGCGGTGTCAACGGCCGCCACCAGCTTGGAGCGCCGTTTCGACCCCGCCGTCGTACACCAGCTCAAGGCCACGGCCGACAGTGATATCACCATTGGAGGCGCCAACCTGGCGGCGCAAGCCATGCAGGCTGGACTCGTTGACGAGTGCCAGTTGTTCGTCTGGCCCACGGCCGTCGGAGGCGGCAAGCCCGGGCTGCCTACTGGCGTGCGCACCGACTTCGCGCTCATCGACGAGCGCCGATTCCAAAACGGCGTCGTTCACCTCCGTTACCGCACTCTCGGCCACTAACCAGGGTTACCACCCTGATCTGGGCGCTCCGGCCTGTGTGACGAGCGCCCGCCCACCATCCGCCGCATGTGAGACCCGTGCGTCCGCGGGCTGTTTCCCAAGCATCGGAGGTCCATCGCACGACCGGGTGAACCCTTCTCGGCAGAAGCGGTTGCCTGGCACACCAGCGTCGCGGACCGTGGGCGTCACCCGTCCGTATCCGGCATGCTCAGGACCGACGGGCGTCGGCAGAATGGTGGTGTGATGACTGAGCCCGTCACCGCAGGACGGATTGAGCTGGTGGACGACCTGGAGGGGTTGCCCGGCAGCTCTGACGGTTGTCTCCTTGCCCTGAGGTTGGAGGCTCCGGTCGTCCTCTTTGCTGACGACGTCTGGTGGGTTGAGGACGAGGTGCTGTACGTCCAGCACGGGGACGTCCCCGCCGTGGCGCACCGCGGTCGCCTCGAATGGCGGCGGAAGTGGTAGCACGCGAGGTGTCTGGGGCACACAGGGGGCACAGGACACTGTCAAACATCGTCAATTAGCCACCAACGATGGCAGCCCGAGACGCCGTGTGAGCAGGTGTCGCCGGCCGTTCACGCTAGTGACGGGACAGCGGCTCTACATTCCGCCTCAACGTCCAGCCGGGCGAAAAAGGGGACATGCTGGCCTGGGACGATGGACGGGTGAAGATCACCCGACTCATTGCCTCGGACGATGCGCCGGCCTTGGCCGAGGTGCTCCGCGTCAACCGTGAGTTCCTCGCGCCGTGGGACCCGATCCGGAGTGAGGACTACTTCACGGCGGACGGCCAGCACGCCGTCATAGAAGCCGACCTCCGGCAGCACGAACAGGGATCGAAGCTGCCCCACGTCATCCTCGACGACTCCGGTCGCGTGATCGGCCGGATCACGCTCAGCGGCATAGTGCGCGGCCCCTTCCAGTCATGCGCCATGGGTTACTGGGTGAGCGCCAGCCACAATGGCCGAGGAGTCGCGACGAAGGCGGTGCGCGAGATCGTGCGGGTGGCCTTCGAGGAGTTGGGGCTGCACCGGGTGCAGGCAGAGACCCTGCTGCACAACGTCAGATCGCAGCGGGTGCTGGAACGCAACGGGTTCGTGCGGTTCGGCGTGGCGCCGGAGTACCTCAACATCGCCGGACGGTGGCAGGACCACGTCATGTACCAGGTGTTGAATCCGTCCTGGGCCGCCGGCTGAACATCACCGCCCTCATGTCTGACGTCCGATCCGCGGAGGCGGCGGATCATCGAGCCGCCGTGGCGAGGGGCCGTGCCCGGTAGGTAGCCCGGGCCGGCCCGACGCGGTCTGGGCGGTCAGAGCACCGCAGCGAACTCGCGCAGCCCACCCGGCCAACCACCCTCGCTGCCGACGGCGTCGCGCACCCCTTCCCAGCCGGGCCCGTGCACATCGAGCCGGTCGTGCACCAGGTCGACCTGCGTGCCGGTGTCGGTCGGGGTGAAGGTCACGGTCACCCGGCTACCGACCGCGTCCGGCGCGGGCGGCTTCCAGTCGGGCCCGACGAGCCAGGAGAAGGCGAACGTGCGCGGCGGATCCCAGGTGAGGACGCGGCCCCAGGCGCAGACCTCGCCGGCGTCGTTCTCCTCCCACATCCGGCCGCCGACGTGGGGATCGACGCCGACCTGCTTCAGCTCGCCGGACTGGACGTGGTGGGATCGCGTCCACCACCGGTCGATGCCGCTGGTGAACACCTCGAACGCGTGCTCGGGGGTCGCCGCGACGTGGATGCTGCTGCGTACGACGGAAGCCTGATCGGTGTGCGCTGTCACGTCTTCTCCTCCGGTGGGTTCTCGGCGGCCTCGGCGAACGCCGCCAGGGCCTGGTTCCAGAACTGGTCGAAGTAGCCGCGGATCGCCGCCAGGCCCTGCGGGTCGACGGCGTGCAGGCGCCGGGTGCCGACCGCCGTCGACGAGACCAGCCCGGCGCCCTTGAGCACCTTGAGGTGCTGCGAGACAGCGGGCCGGCTGACTGGCAGGCCGTTCGCGATCTCCGCGACTGAGCGCGGCCCGGCGGCCAGCGACTCGAAGATGCGCCGCCGGGTCGGGTCGCCGAGGGCTTCGAGCATCCGCCCTTGGTAAGTGGCCACGAACGGTAAGTCTAGGCTTTCCGATGTCTCTGTCAAGGCGTGCACCAGGTGCAGCGCGGGCGAGAGTGGTCCGTGAACTCCGCGCAGGCCGCCGAGCGCACCGGGATGACCGAGGAGCAGTGGTGGGGGGCGCACACGCTGCCGCGGTGAGGGCCTGACACCCTCAGGCGGAGAGGTGGGCCAGCACCACGAGTTCACCGTCGCCCGCGCCGACCGGCTCGCGGCCCCAGCCGCCGTAGACGTGATCCACGGCGAAGCCGGCCGCCCGCAGCGAGTCGCGCAGCTCCCGCTCGGTGCGGAAGCGCAGGGTGGCCGAGCTGAGCAGTTCGTCGCCGCCCGGAAAGACGTAGTGGTGGACGAAGCTGACCGCGTTCTGCAGCACGGACGTCACCTCGGTCCAGGCCCGGACCTCCCGCCCGTCGGGCAGGGTGATCAGGCGTGCGGAGTCGACCGGGTTCCAGCGCTCCCAGCGCCGGTCGGCCGGGTCGCGTGCGTCGAAGAGCAGCCGGCCGCCGGGCAGCAACGCGCGGCGCAGGTCGGCGAGGGTGGCCGTCCACTCGGCATCGTCGACGAAAACCTGCGCCACGTGGCTGGTCAGAACGGCCACGTCGAAGGTCCCGCTCGGCAGCGCGTGCGAGGTGCCCTCGATCCAGGTGACCTGGTCGGCACCTGGTTTGGCGCGGGCCGCGGCGAGCGAGGCGCGAGCCGGGTCGACGCCGGTGACGGGGTGGCCCGCCGCCGCCATGGCGACGGTCAACCGGCCCGTCCCGCAGCCGAGGTCGAGCACCCGGGCGGCCGGCGTCTCGTCGACCGCGGCGAGGAAGAAGTCGTCGTCCCGGCCCCACGGGCACTCGGCGTCGTAGACCGTGACCAGCCGCGGATCCTCGAACTCGCCGTGCCTCATCGGCGGCGGGCGGCGACCCGCCGCCGATGAGCGAACGCCACGTCGCCGCCTCTCGTCAGCCGCGACCGGCCCCGGCCGCGGTCAGGAGATGTGATGCAGGATCACATTGTGGACGTGGTGGCTCTTCTGCGCACCACGGAATTCGACCTCGTAGGTGTGCGTGCCGACGTGGATGGCGATCGACCCGGTGGAGAAGAACGAACCACCCCACGACTTGTTGCTGACCACGCTCACGCTGGTGATCTTCGAGTACGGGATGCTGGTGATGGCGTACCGCTTGCCGACGAACGAGCGGTCCTGGATGATCACGCGCCGGTCGGTGAGGCCGATGAAGCCGGTGCCGGCGCCGACCGCGTCGTAGACGGCGATGATCTGCTCCGAGTCGAGCAGCCCGCTCTGGATCTGCTGGAACTGTTCCTTGCGGTCATAGGTCGCGTTGGCCATGCGCCTCACGGTAGGCAGGGCACGCCACTGCGGGCCGGCGCGAGTCAGCGTACGACCGAGTCGGCCGCGGCCCGGACGAACGCGCGGACCCGGGCCGTCGCGTTGGTCTCCAGCCACACCGGGCCGCGCCGGATGGGCGGGGCGTCGTGGATCGGCACGTACGCCACGTCGGGGCGCGGGTAGTAATGCCGGGTGTGCTCGCCGACCGGGAGCACGCCCCGGCCCAGCGCCACCAGCGACAACATCTCGGAGAAGGTGTTGCCGGCGGGCCCCTTCGGCACCGGTCGGCCGGACGGGGTGTGCTCGGGTGTGCGGTCCCGCTTGAACTCCGCTGAGGTCACCGCCGGGTACTGCACCACCGGGTGGTCGGCCAGCACCTCCAGCGAGACGGACTCCGCGCCGGCCAGCGGGTGCCCGGTCGGCACGGCCAGCGCCCGGCCCTCGCTGATCAGCGCCGGCCCGGTCGCCATGCCGTCGAAGGGGTACGCGGCGATGAGCACGTCGACCGAACCGTCGAGCAGGCTCGGCCGGGAGTTGAAGAGCTGGACCTCGCGTACCTCGACGACGCACTCCGGATGGCGCTCGCCGAACAGGGCGACGGCCTTGAGCAGCACCGGCGCGGTCCATTCGCCGAGGAACGCGACCCGCAGCGTGCCGGTCACCCCGCGGCCGGCGTCCACCGCCCGGGCGAGCGCCTCGTCGATCCCGACGACCAGTGGCCGGAGGTCGTCGGCGAGTTGCCGGCCGATCGGGGTGAGCTGGACGACCCGGCTGGTCCGCGCGAAGAGCGGTGCGCCGATCCGCCGCTCCAACCGCTTGATCACGTGGCTGACCCGCCCGGTGGTCACCCGCAGTCGGGTGGCGGTCCGGCCGAAGTGCAGCTCGTCGGCGAGGGTCAGGAAGGCCTCGACCTCGTACCGCTCCAGCATCGGGTGCATCCCATCGTTGAGCCAGGGGCAACGATCGTAGCCGGATCGCATCTTGGTCTCCGTCGCCCGAGGCCGGATCGTTGAGTCGTCCGCCTGACCCGAACCGAGAGGTGAACCATGAGCAGCACGACCATCCACGGGGCGACCAACGTACGGGTGACCGGCTTCGACCATCTGGTGCTCAACGTCGCCGACGTCGAGCGCGCCCTGGGCTTCTACTGCGGCCTGCTCGGCCTGGCGCCGGTCCGCGTCGACGAGTGGCGGGACGGCAGGGTGCCGTTCCCCTCGGTGCGGGTCAGCCCGGACACCATCATCGACCTCGTCCACCGGGAGCGGGGCCAGTCGAACGTCGACCACTTCTGCCTGGTGGTGTCGCCGCTCGACTGGGCCGAGGTGGTCGACTCCGGGATCTTCACCGTGCTGGAGGGGCCGGTCGGCAGGTTCGGGGCGCGGGGCTCCGCCACGTCGATCTACGTCCGCGACCCGGACGGCAACTCGGTCGAGCTGCGCTGGTACCCGCAGGACGCCGACGGCTGAGCCGGCCGGCGCCTCAGGACTCGGTGACCGCCCGGTAGGCGTCCTCGATGCGGGCGGCCAGCAGGACCTCGCCCTCGCTGAGCGGGGTGCTGCCGTGCCCCACCCGGATCTGGGTATGGTCAGCCCGGCGGCTGATGTCCGGGCGCAGGTGCAGAGCGTCCGCCACCACCTTGACCCGCTCGGTCAGGGCGGCGTGTTGGCTGTCGTCGATCACGAGGGTCCGTCGGATCTGCTCGCCCTCCCGGGTCCACCCGGAGAGCAGCGTGAGCGCATCGGAGAGGTAGTCCTTCTTCGCTCGGCCAGTGAAAAGCGCACGCATCACCGCACCTCCCAGGCGCCGTTGCCGGCTCGTGGCCAAATCGTCGCCATCCCGTGTCTTGTCGGTGGCCTCTAGTCTTGTCGCCCTCCGGTGCGCGTGTCCACGCCCACACTTCCGGGTTCTCCTGGCTTAAGCGGCCGGTTACGGTACCCAAACCGCCGATTGATCTGGCACGCTGGACGGCCGTGCAGACCGAACGGGCTAACGGCGGCGGACAGGCCGCGCGACGGGATCTCAAAGTGATCGTCGGCGCGGCGATCATCGAGGACGGGCGCGTGCTCGCGTGCGCGCGTTCCGCGCCGCCCGAGGTGGCCGGGATGTGGGAGTTCCCCGGTGGCAAGGTCGAGCCCGGGGAGTCCGAGACCGACGCGCTGGTCCGCGAGTGCGCCGAGGAACTGGCCGTACGCGTGGAGATCGGCGACCGGGTGGGCCGCAACGTCAAGATGGCCCACGGCCGGTCGGTGCTCAAGGTGTACGCGGCCCGGCTGCTCCACGACGACCAGCCCCAGGCGCTGGAGCATTCGGCGCTGCGCTGGCTCTCCGCCGCCGAACTGGACTCGGTGACCTGGCTGCCGGCCGACGCCCCGATCGTCGCCGCGCTCCGCCCACTGCTCGCCGCCGGCTGACCCGCCCCGGCCGACCGAAGCGGACAGCGGGGTGAAAACGGGACGGGGGCCGGCGGCTTGCGCCGCGGCCCCCGTCATCGTCGAGGTTTCTAGTGCTTGTCCTGCTCGGGGTGGGCGAAGTTCAGGTGCTCCGGGGGCAGCGGGAAGCTGATGTCGTCGCCGAACGGCGACGGCGCGGCCGCCCGGTCGAAGGTGAGCTCCGTCAGGGGCAGCTTGCCCCGGTCGTCCACCGCTGGCGCGGTCGGGTGGGGCACCTCGCGGTGCCAGTTCACGCCGCTCTGCGCCTGCACCTCGGCCTGCGGGTCGTGCGAGCCCCCCGCGTGCGAGTGCACCCCGGGCAGGTGGGTGCCGGCGGACGTCGGCGAGGCGCTGGCGGACGACGCCGAGACGCCCGTGCCCACGGCGTTCGCGCTGGTCTGAGGCGTCTCGCCCCGTCGGAAGATCTTGCTACCAAGCCACACAAGGGGATCGTACCTGCGGTCGACGACCCGCTCCTTCATGGGGATGATCCCGTTGTCAGTGATCTTGATGTGCTCGGGGCAGACCTCGGTGCAGCACTTGGTGATGTTGCAGTACCCGAGGCCCATCTCCGCCTGCGCGTACTCCTTGCGGTCCGTCCGGGTGTCCAGCGGGTGCATGTCCAGCTCGGAGGCCCGGATGAAGAACCGTGGTCCGGAGAAGGCCGGCTTGTTCTCCTCGTGGTCCCGGATCACGTGGCACACGTTCTGGCAGAGGAAGCACTCGATGCACTTGCGGAACTCCTGCGAGCGCTCCACGTCGACCTGCTGCATCCGGTAGTCGCCCGGGGCGACGTCCGACGGCGGCGCGAAGGCCGGGGTCTCCCGCGCCTTCTCGTAGTTGAACGAGACGTCGGTGACCAGGTCCCGGATGACCGGGAAGGTGCGCAACGGGGTGACGGTGACCGTCTCGTCCTCCTCGAAGGTGGACATCCGGGTCATGCAACCCAGCCGCGGCTTGCCGTTGATCTCCATCGAGCAGGAGCCGCACTTGCCCGCCTTGCAGTTCCACCGGCACGCCAGGTCGGGCGCGTCGGTGGCCTGGAGCCGGTGGATGACGTCGAGGACGACCTCACCCTCGTTCACCTCGACCATGTAGTCCTGCAGGTCGCCGCCGCTCTCGTCGCCCCGCCAGATCCGGAATTGGCGCTTGGTCCCCATCAGTTGCCCGCCTCCTCAGCGAGGGCGTCGAACTCCGCGAGCTCCTCGTCGGTCAGGTACTTGGCCAGCTCGGCCCGGTCGAACAGGCTGATCAGCTCCCCGCGCATCGTCGGCAGCGGCTTGCGGGTCAGCCGGACGGTGTCGCCCTCGAGCGAGCAGACCAGGTTCACCCGGCGCCACTGCGGGTCCATCGCCGGGAAGTCCTCCCGGGTGTGCCCGCCGCGCGACTCGCGCCGCTCCAGCGCCGCCTTGGCGGTGCACTCCGAGACCACCAGCATGTTGCGCAGATCCAGCGCGAGGTGCCAGCCCGGGTTGTAGCGCCGCCCACCGGCCGCGCTGACCTTGGCCACCCGCTCACGCAGCTCGGCCAGCCGGACCAGGGCGTCCGCCAGCTCGCCCTCGCGCCGGATGATTCCGACCAGGTCTCCCATCACCGCCTGGAGGTCCTGCTGGAGGGTGTAGGGGCTCTCCCCGGTGTCCCGCTGCAACGGCGCCAGCGCGGTCTCCACCGCGGCCTCGACCGCCTGCACGGGCACCTTGGGCCGGGCGGCGAGGCCGTCGGCGTACGAGGCCGCGTGCCCGCCGGCGCGCTTGCCGAAGACCAGCAGGTCGGACAGGGAGTTTCCACCCAGCCGGTTGGAGCCGTGCATGCCGCCGGAGACCTCGCCCGCGGCGAACAGCCCCTGCACGTGGCCGAAGGCCGCCCCGCTGTCCGGGTCGACCTCGACGCCACCCATTACGTAGTGGCAGGTCGGGCCGACCTCCATCGGCTCGGCGGTGATGTCGACGTCGGCCAGCTCCTTGAACTGGTGGTACATCGAGGGCAGCCGGCGGCGGATCTCCTCGGCCGACTTGCGGCTGGCGATGTCCAGGAAGACGCCGCCGGCCGGCGTGCCACGACCCGCCTTGACCTCGCTGTTGATCGCCCGGGCCACCTCGTCACGGGGCAGCAGCTCCGGCGGGCGCCGGTTGTTGTCCGGGTCGGTGTACCAGCGGTCCGCCTCCTCCTCGGTCTCCGCGTACTGCTTGCGGAAGACGTCGGGGACGTAGTCGAACATGAACCGCTTGCCGTCGGAGTTCTTCAGCACCCCGCCGTCACCGCGCACCGACTCGGTGACCAGGATGCCCTTGACCGAGGGCGGCCAGACCATGCCGGTGGGGTGGAACTGGAGGAACTCCATGTTGATCAGCGTCGCCCCGGCGCGCAGCGCGAGCGCGTGACCGTCGCCGGTGTACTCCCAGGAGTTCGAGGTGACCTTGTAGGAGCGCCCGACGCCGCCGGTGGCCAGCACCACCGAGGGCGCCTCGAAGAGGATGAACTCGCCGGACTCCCGGTAGTAGCCGAACGCGCCGGCGACCCGGTCACCGTCGAGCAGCAGCTCGGTGATGGTGGTCTCGGAGAAGACCCGGATCCGGGCGTCGTACGAGCCGAGTTCGCGCTTGTCCTCCTGCTGGAGGGAGACGATCTTCTGCTGGAGGGTGCGGATCAGCTCCAGGCCGGTCCGGTCGCCGACGTGCGCCAGCCGCGGATACTCGTGACCGCCGAAGTTCCGCTGGGAGATCTTCCCGTCCTTGGTCCGGTCGAAGAGCGCCCCGTACGTCTCCAGCTCCCAGATCCGCTGCGGCGACTCCTTCGCGTGCAGCTCGGCCATCCGGAAGTTGTTCAGGAACTTGCCGCCACGCATCGTGTCCCGGAAGTGGACCTGCCAGTTGTCCCGACTGTTCACGTTCCCCATCGCGGCGGCGGCGCCGCCCTCGGCCATCACCGTGTGCGCCTTGCCGAAGAGCGACTTCGAGATGATCGCGGTCTTCTTGCCGGCGAGCCGGGCCTCGATCGCCGCGCGCAGGCCGGCGCCGCCGGCGCCGATCACGACGACGTCGTAGTGGTGTCGTTCGATTCGAGTGGTAGTGGTCATGTCCAGGCCCTCTAGTTGATGAACCGCAGGTCGTTGAACCAGCCGGCCGCGACCGCCATGACGTAGAAGTCGGTCAGCGCCAGGGTGCCGAGCGTGATCCAGGCGAGCTGCATGTGCCGGACGTTCAGCCAGGACACGCTCGTCCAGGCCCGGTAGCGCACGGGGTGCTTGGAGAAGTGCTTGAGCCGGCCGCCGATGATGTGCCGGCAGGAGTGGCAGGAGATGGTGTACGCCCAGAGCATCACCACGTTGGCGATCAGGACGAGGTTGCCCAGCCCGAAGCCGAAGCCCTTCGGCGAGTGGAAGGCCAGGATCGCGTCCCAGGTGTTGATCAGCGAGATGATCGCGGCGGCGTAGAAGAAGTAGCGGTGCAGGTTCTGGCCGAGCAGCGGGACCCGGGTCTCACCGCTGTAGGACGCGTGCCCGTCCGGCACCGCGCAGGCCGGCGGCGAGAGCCAGAACGACCGGTAGTACGCCTTGCGGTAGTAGTAGCAGGTGAGCCGGAACAGCAGCAGGAACGGCAGGGTCAGCGCCGCGTCCGGGATGATCCACCAGCCGGGCAGGAACCGTCCGAAGTGTGCGGCTCCCTCCAAGCAGCGGTCGGTCACGCAGGGGGAGTAGAACGGGGTCAGGTAGTGGAAGTCCTCGACCCAGTACCACTTGTGCATGAAGACCCGGACCGTCGCGTACGCGACCCAGGCGCTGAGCCCGACCACGGTGATCAGGGGAGCGAACCACCAGCGGTCGGTACGCAACGTCTTCGCCGCGATGGCGGCGCGCGCCCGCGCTCCCCGCGGCTTCGTTGCCGTTGATGTCATTCGAGTCGTCTCCTCGACGGGGCCCGCACGCGCGGGCGGATCTTCCTCCGGTCGGCACGCGGACCGGCGAACCCGCACCCGCTTGCCACGTCATGCGCACACCAACGACCGCACCGGACGTATCGGCGCAGCTAAGTGACACACGTTACGCCGATCTTCGCGGGCCGTCCGCGCAAGGCAGTGTCCCGTGTGTCCGGGCGCTTGGAAAGCCCCTCGTCACAATCGATGCCCGGGCGTCCAGAAAGATCGTCGTCGGTCGGTGCGGACAGCACGGACAGCAGCCCGATCAGCCGGAGGCGCCGCCGGTGAAGTTCCACGCGGCGAGGCGCACCGGGGGTGCCTCCCACCAGTTGCCGTCGATCCGGTCGGGCTGGCGCATCGCGTGCCGGCCGAGCCCGAGCACCGCGCCCGGCCCGAGCGCCCGCGGGTAGGACTCGGTGAAACGCAGATCCCGGACCGCCCGGGTCACCACACCGTCCTCGATCAGCCAGACCCCGTTGCGGGTCAGGCCGGTGATCACCAGGCTCTTCGGGTCGAGCACCCGGGTGTACCAGAAGTCGCTGACCAGCAGCCCTCGTCGGACCCCGGCGACCAGCGCAGCCGTGTCGTCGTCGGCCACCGCGCCGGCGACCTCGGACTCCGGCGCCCCGCCGAGCGGACCGGCGGCCGATGGCGCCCCGTCGGCCGCGGCGGGGCCGAGCAGCCGGAGGTTGCGGGGGATCGGGCCGAAGGTGGTGGCGCCGAGCATGCCGTGACCGGTCGAGCCGGCGCCCGCCTCGACACCGCTGCGCCGGTCGTGCGCCACCGCCCGGGTGACCCCGGCGTCGACCAGGCGCAACTCCCGCCGCGCCGTGCCCTCCAGGTCGTAGGGCAGGTTGGAGCCGTGCAGCGGATCGTCCACCAGGGTCACCGACCGGTCGAACTGGGCCTCGCCCGGCTCGGCGAAGGACTGCCGCTCGGCGTGGCGCTTGCCGTTGAAGCCGAACCAGGAGAGGTTCTGCAGCAGGTCGGCGACGGCGGCCGGTTCGAGCACCACCTCGTAGCGACCCGGCGGCAGCTCGACCGGATCGACCGCGGCGCGCGCCTTGGCCGCGGCCCGGGCGCCGAGCGCGGCCCCGTCGAGGTCGGCGAGCCGGTCGGCGCAGTGACGCGCCACCCCGTCCGAGCCGCCGGTGCGGGCGATCCCGTCCATCGCGGCCTCCGCGGTGCGCCCCTGGGCCGAGTGGCCGGCGGAGTTGGCGAAGGCCCCGGAGCGGTGCGACGTGCGGCAGTAGCCGGCGGCCTCGAGGCCGCCCACCGCGTCCACGAAGGCGCGGACTCGGGCCGCCCGCTCGTCCGGCTCGGCGTGGACGGTCGCCTCGTCGGCGGCGACGCCGGCCGACACGGGCGACGGTGGGGTGAGCCCCGGCCAGGCCGGGTCGGGCGGGCAGAGCCGGGCCGCGGCCAGCGTCCGTTCGACCAGCGCGCGCAGCCCCTGCGAACTCACCACGCTGCCGCTGCCGGCGGCGGTCCGGCCGTCGACGTGCACCCGCAGCCGGACGCCGACGGTCGAGTCGGCGACGTTCTGGTGGATGAAGGAGTTGGCGAAGCGGGTCAGTGCCAGGTCGGCCCGGGTCACCACCGCCTCCGCCTGGGCGGCCGGGCCGCCCAGGCGGCGGACCAGCTCGACGACCTGCCCGGCGAGGTCCAGCTCCGACGCGCCGCCGCTCATGCCCGCACCCCCACCCGGACGTTGCGGAAGCGGGCCGGCGCGGCGGGGTGGCCGGTGTGCCCGGTCTGGCCGGGCTGGCCCTTGCCGCAGTTGGGCGTGCCCCAGGCGACGGTCTCGCCGGAGAGCATGTCCATCGACCGCCAGAAGAGCGGGCCGATGCCGGTGTAGGTGGGGTTGCGCAGCATCCGCCCGCGCCGGCCGTTGCGCACCTCCCAGCCGATCTCGCAGCCGAACTGGAAGTTGAGCCGCTTGTCGTCGATCGACCAGGAGCGGTTGATGTCCATCAGCACCCCGTCGTCGGTGGCCGCGATGATCTCCTCCAGGGTGTGCGGGCCGGGCTCCAGGCCGACGTTGGTCATCCGCACCATCGGCAGCCGGGCCCAGCCGTCGGCCCGTACGCTGCCGCCGTAGTTCAGGCCCGCGACGGCGGCCGAGTCGCGGCCGGCGAGCACGCCCACCCAGCGTCCGTCGCGGACCGCGTCGCGCTTCACCGCGGGAGAGCCCTCGTCGTCGAAGCCGAAGCTGCCGAGCGCGCCGGGGATGGTCGGGTCGATGGTGACGTTCATCAGCTCGGAGCCGTAGCGCAGCGTGCCGAGCTGGGCGAGATCCAGCCAGGACGTGCCGGCGAAGGCGGCCTCCCAGCCGAGGATCCGGTCCAGCTCGATGGCGTGCCCGACCGACTCGTGGATCTGCAGGGCGAGCTGCTCGCCGCCGAGGATCAGGTCGGTCTCGCCGGCCGGGCAGAGCGGGGCGGTGAGCAGGGCGCGGGACTCCTCGGCGATCCGCGCCGCGTGCGCCGGCAGGTCGAGCGAGTCGACCAGCTCCCAGCCGGTGGTGCCGTACTGGCCGCGGTAGCTGGGGTAGGAGCGACGCTGGGTCTCGCCTTCGCCGATCGAGGTCGCCGAGATGCCGCCGCCGCACTCCCGGATCCGCTGGTCGACGCGGTGTCCCTCGCTGGAGACGAACCACTTAGCGGTGTCCCAGATCTGGTAGAGCCCCTCGGCGATGTCGGCGCCGTGCGCGGCCATCGTCGCGGTCGCGTCGACGAGCAGGTCGCCCTTGGTCGAGAGGGGCACGCCGAGCGGGTCGACCGCGCACTCCGAGGTCCAGGTCGCGGTGGCCGGGTCGGCCGGCACCAGGTCGATCGGCGGGCCGGGCACCCGCGCGCTCGCGGCGGCGATCCGCGCGGCGCGCCGTCCGGCGTCGCGGGCCGCCGCGTCGGAGAGTTCGGGTACGGCGTGGAAGCCCCAGCTCGACCCGACCAGCGCACGTACGCCCAGGCCGAGGCTCTCGTCCTGGGTCAGCTCCTCGATCTCGCCGTTGCGCGCCGACATCGACTCGTAGCGCCGGTGCATCACCCGGGCGTCGGCATAGCGGGCTCCGGCGTCCAGGGCCGCCTGCACGGCGGCGGTCGCCGCGTCGAACTCGGTCATGCGACCGACCCTAGGCGAGCCGCCCGGAATCCGTCGGCCGACGATGCCCGCAGGTCCCGGAGGTCGCCCCGCCACCGGTTCGGCGTGTCGTCCGGCGGCGGCCCACCACTGGCGAGCCTGATGCCTCAGCGGCATATTGATACCTCTGCGGCATACCGTTCCGGAGACACCTTCCCCGGCGCCGGGTCACCCGGCGTCACCGTGCTCGCCGGTGAAGAGGGGGTAACGGCGTACGTGGATGTGCTGGTGAGGGCTGTTCACGCCCGTTGCCGACTCGTTACGCTGACGCCCGCTGACAGTTCCCGGCTTTGTAGCTTATTTTCACCCTCAGGGCTTTCCTGTAAGTTCTCTTCGTCACTGAGGGAGGCGGTCGTGCAGAGGCCGGAGTCGGCGCCGTCCGGGCAACCGGAGCACCGCCCCAGCGTGCCGGAGCAGCAGCGCGGCACCGACGGGCCCTACCTCCGGGTGAGCGACCTGCGGGTCCGCTTCGACACCGAGGACGGCGTGGTTCGCGCGGTGGACGGGGTGTCCTTCGCGGTGGAGCGCGGCCGGACGCTCGGCATCGTCGGTGAGTCCGGCTCGGGCAAGAGCGTCACGTCGCTGGCCATCCTCGGCCTGCACAACGCCACGCGGACCGCCATCAGCGGCGAGATCTCCGTCGGCGGCCGGCAACTGGTCGGCCTGCCGGAGGAAGAGGTACGCCGGCTGCGCGGCCGGGACATGGCGATGATTTTCCAGGACCCACTGTCGGCGCTGCACCCGTACTACACGGTGGGCCGGCAGATCGCCGAGGCGTACCGGGTGCACCACCCGCGGGCCGGCAAGCGGGAGGCCAAGCAGCGGGCGGTGGACATGCTCGGCCGGGTCGGCATTCCGCAGCCGGCCCGCCGCTTCGACCAGTACCCGCACGAGTTCTCCGGCGGCATGCGTCAGCGCGCGATGATCGCGATGGCCCTGGTCAACGACCCGGACCTGCTCATCGCCGACGAGCCGACCACCGCGCTGGACGTCACCGTGCAGGCGCAGATCCTGGACCTGCTGGCCGACCTCCAGGCCGAGTTCCACTCCGCGATCATCCTGATCACGCACGACCTGGGCGTGGTCAGCCAGGTGGCCGACGACGTGCTGGTGATGTACGGCGGTCGGGCCGTCGAGCAGGGCGGCGTCGAGCAGGTGCTGCGCCGGCCGCAGCATCCGTACACCTGGGGGTTGCTCTCCAGCGTGCCCTCCCTGCACGGCGACGCGGACGCGGACCTGGTGCCGATCCGGGGCAACCCGCCGAGCCTGATCAACCTCCCCTCCGGGTGCGCCTTCCACCCGCGCTGCCGCTACGCCGACCGCAACGGCGACCGGTCCCGCACCGAGGTGCCCGAGCTGAGTCCGACCGGTGAGGAGGGTCATCTGGCCGCCTGCCACCTGACCGTCGAGGAGCGGACCCGGCTCTACCGGGCGGACATCGCAGACGTGGGGGTGGCCCGATGAGCGGGCAGGACGACGCGGCGGTGCAGCCGACGGCTGAGGTCGAGCCGCTGCTGCGGGTACGCGGGCTGAGCAAGCACTTCCCGGTGGGCAGCGGGTTCCGTGGCCGGAGCCTGGTGCGCGCCGTGGACGGGCTGGACTTCGACGTGCGACCGGGCGAGACGCTCGGCCTGGTCGGCGAGTCCGGCTGCGGCAAGACCACCACCGGGCGGATGCTGGTCCGGCTGCTGGAGCCCACCTCGGGGACGATCGAGTTCGACGGGCGCGACATCACCCACGCCGGCCGCCGCGAACTGCGCCCGCTGCGCCAGGACCTCCAGATCATCTTCCAGGACCCGTACGCCTCGTTGAACCCGCGGCACACCGTCGGCCGGATCATCGCGATGCCGTTGCAGGTCAACGGCATCGAGCCGCCGGGCGGGACGAAGGCCCGGGTGCGGGAGCTGCTGGAGATCGTCGGGCTCAACCCGGAGCACTACAACCGGTACCCGCACGAGTTCTCCGGCGGGCAGCGGCAGCGGATCGGCATCGCCCGGGCGCTGGCGCTGCGACCGAAGCTGATCGTCGCCGACGAGCCGGTCTCCGCGCTGGACGTCTCGATCCAGGCCCAGGTCATCAACCTGCTCCGCGAGCTGCAACGCGACCTCGGGCTGGCGTTCGTCTTCATCGCCCACGACCTGGCCGTGGTGCGGCACTTCTCCCAGCGGGTCGCGGTGATGTACCTCGGCCGGATCGTGGAGATCGGCGATCGGGCCGACATCTACGAACGCCCGCAACATCCGTACACCCGGGCGCTGCTCTCGGCGATCCCGGACGTGACGAAGCTCGGCCCGGCCGGCCGGATCCGGCTCGCCGGCGACGTGCCCACGCCGCTCGACCCTTCGTCGGGCTGCCGGTTCCGCACCCGGTGCTGGAAGGCACAGGACATCTGCGCCACCGAGGGGCCGGCACTGGTGCCGCGCTCCGGTGGCAACCAGGCCACCGCCTGTCACTTCCCGGAGTCGGGCCCGGTCGGGGCGGACGCCGTGAGCGGCCCGCGAAGCGACGGGTCGGTGGGCGCGAGCGTCGAGGAGGTGGCGAGGTGAGCCTGTCCCCGGTGGAGGGTGTGGCGCTGGCCGAGATCGAGTCGAGCGGTGACCCGGCGGCGCCCGAGCGCTCGGGCGTCGTCGGCCGTTCGCCCGGCCAGCTCGCCTGGATCCGGCTGCGCCGGGACCGTACCGCGATGGTCAGCGGCGCGATGCTGATCTTCTTCCTGCTGCTGGCGCTCGCCGCGCCGCTGATCGAGATGGTCTACGGGATCGGGCCGCGGCAGCAGTTCCAGCATCTGCTCGACGGCTTCGGCATGCCGCTGGGCTACGCCGGCGGGGTGAGCGGCGGGCACTGGTTCGGCCTGGAGCCGGGGCTCGGGCGGGACATCTTCATCCGGCTGATCTACGGCCTACGTACCTCGCTCTTCATCGCGTTCGCCGCCGCGGTGATCACCGCGACGATCGGCATCGTGCTCGGCACCCTCGCCGGCTACCTCGGTGGCTGGCTGGACGCCGTGATCAACTGGATCACCGACCTGACCCTGGCGATGCCGTTCCTGGTCATCGCGCTGGCCCTGACGCCGACCCTGGTGCTGCGCTTCTACGGCGAGCGGGAGCAGGTCTCCTCGGCGTTCGGGGTGGGGGTGCTGATCGGCGTCTTCGCGATCTTCGGTTGGACGAGCACCGCCCGGCTGGTCCGCGGCCAGGTGATCGCGCTGCGCGAGCGGGAGTTCGTCGAGGCCGCCCGGGCCAGCGGGGCCGGGCTCGGGCACATGCTCTTCCGGCAGCTGCTGCCGAACATCTGGGCGCCGATCCTGGTCTCGTTCTCCCTGGCCGTGCCGCAGTTCATCACCAGCGAGGCCGCGCTGTCGTTCATCGGCGTCGGGTTGAGCGACGAGACGCCGAGCTTCGGCCGGATGATCTATCGCAGCCTGGACTACCTGCAGACCGACCCGGCGTACGTGTTCTTCCCCGGCATCACGATCTTCGCCCTCGTGTTCGCCTTCAACCTCTTCGGCGACGCGCTGCGCGACGCGCTCGACCCGAAGTCGTCCCGGTAGGGGTGTCCCCATGGCGCGATTTCTGATCAAGCGGATCTTCTCCGCCACGCTGACCCTCTTCGCGGTGAGCGTGCTGACCTTCCTGATGTTCTTCGCCCTGCCGCGCGACCCGGTCACCGGCATGTGCCCGAAGAACTGCAACCCGGAGCGGCTGGAGCGGGTCCGCGAGGAGTTGGGGCTGCGCGACCCGCTGATCAGCCAGTACGCCGGCTACATGAAGGGCATCGTCACCGGGCGGGACCTGGGCAGCGCCCAGGGCGGCCGGTGCGACGCGCCCTGCCTGGGCTGGTCGTACGTCACCAACGAGGCGGTCTCGGACACGATCGGCCGGGTGCTGCCGGTGACGCTGAGCATCGTGATCCCGGCGGCCGTCCTCTGGCTGCTGCTCGGCGTCGGGCTGGGCATGGTCTCCGCGCTGCGCCGGGGCACCTGGCTGGACCGGCTGGCCATCGGCTTCTCGCTCACCGGCGCCTCGCTGCAGCTCTACTTCGTCGGCGCGGTGCTGCTGCTGGTCTTCGTCTACAACCTGCGGCTGCTGCCGGTGCCCAGCTACACCTCGCTCTTCGACAATCCAGTCAAGTGGGCCAGTGGGCTGGTGCTCGCCTGGGTCTCGCTGGCCTTCCTCTTCTCCGCCATCTACGCCCGGCTCTCCCGGGCCCAGATGCTGGAGACCCTGTCGGAGGACTTCGTGCGTACCGCGCGGGCCAAGGGCCTGGCCAAACCCAAGGTCTACGGGCGGCACGCGCTGCGCGCGGCGATCACCCCGGTCGTCACCATCGCCGGCCTCGACGTCGGCGGAGCGCTCGGCGGGACGGTGATCACCGAGACCACCTTCGGCATCCAGGGGCTGGGCCGGACGGCGGTCGACGCGGTGCGCTCCGGCGACCTGCCCACCATCATGGCCACCGTGCTGATCGCGGCGGTCTTCGTGGTGCTGGCGAACGTCCTGGTCGACCTGCTCTACGCGGCCATCGACCCCCGGGTGCGGCTGCGCTGACCGGGCCGCCGCCGGCGACGTGTCGGCCGGTGGGCAGGCGGTGAAATTTATCGACAACTGTTACACAACTCGAAGGTTTTCTTCTTTACGATCCTCGGGACGTCGGCGGTTCCACCTCCGGCGGACCGCACGACACAGGTGGAGGAGGTACGAGATGCGACCACGCGTAGCGGCCGCCACAGGCGGCGCGATCGCACTGGTTCTGGCGTTGGGTGCGTGCTCGAAGAACACGGGCGAGGGCACCAGCGTCGACACCAATCGCACGCAGACCGGGGTCATCGCGACCGACCCGAAGGAGTCCCAGGGCCCGGCCGCCGAGGTTGCCGGGGCGCAGAAGGGCGGCACCTTCACCATCATCCGGGAGACGCCGATCTCCCACCTGGACCCGCAGCGGACGTACTCGTTCGCCGGCCTGATGGCGAACCCGCTCTTCGCCCGCTACCTGACCACCTGGAAGGACGACGGCAAGGGCGGCCTGGTCCTCGTCGGCGACCTGGCCGAGACGCCCGGCACCAACGTCAACAACGACTGCAAGGTCTGGGAATTCAAGATCAAGGACGGCGTCAAGTTCGAGGACGGGCGGCCGATCACCTCCAAGGAGATCGCGTACGGCATCGCCCGCTCCTTCGACCCGGACCTCTCGGGCGGCCCGACCTACATCCAGGAGTGGCTCGCCGACACCGCGCAGTTCGACACCAAGTGGGACTTCAAGAAGAACAAGACGTCGCTGCCGCCCGGACTGACCACCCCGGACGCCAAGACGCTGCGTTTCGAGTTCGCCAAGCCCCGCTGTGACCTGCCGTTCGCGGTCTCGCTGCCGACCACCGCGCCGCTGCCCGCGGACAAGGACACCGGCGTCAACCTGGACACCCAGCCGTTCTCCTCGGGGCCGTACAAGATCGCCAAGAACCAGGTCGGCGTGCAGATCACCCTGGACCGGAACCCGAACTGGGACCCGAACACCGACCCGGTCCGGCACCAGTACCCGGACCAGTTCGTCTGGAGCTTCGGCCCGACCGCCGACGCCGCCGCCAACCGGGTGATCGCCGACAACGGCGCCGACCAGAGCGCGCTCTCCTGGAACTACGTGCCCGCCTCGCTGGTCGCCAAGGTGGCCGGGGACGCCGCGCTGAAGTCCCGCACCATCCTCTCGCCGACCCCGAGCGCGAACCAGCTCGTGATCAACAACCAGCGGGTCACCGACCTGAAGATCCGCCAGGCGCTCAACTACGCCATCGACCGGGAGGGCCTGGTCAAGGCGCTCGGCGGGCAGACCGTCGCGGCGCCGCTGACCACGCTGATGCCGCCGTCGACGATCGGCTACAAGGCGTACGAGGCGTACCCGGCCGGCGCGAACGGCGACATCGACAAGGCCAAGGAGCTGCTCGGCGGTCAGACCCCGGAGCTGGTCCTCGGCGTCGCCGACAGCTCGACCGAGCAGCAGGAAGGCACCCAGCTCAAGGCCAACCTGGAGCGGGCCGGTTTCAAGATCACGCTGCGGAACATCCCGGACGACGCGAAGCTCGACGAGGTCAAGAAGAAGGACAACCCCTGGGACCTCTACATCGGTAACTGGGCCGCGGACTGGCCGAGCGGCGCCTCGATCCTGCCGGTGCTCTACGACGGCCGCACCATCAAGCCCGAGGGCAACAGCAACTCGGCCTTCTTCAACGACCCGGCGATCAACGCCGAGATGGACCGCATCCTGGCGATGCCCCCGGCCGAGCAGGGCCCCGAGTGGGGCAAGCTCGACGAGCGGATCATGAAGGAGCACGCCCCGGTGGTGCCGCTCTTCGTCGACGTGGCCTACGCGGTGCACGGGTCGAAGGTCGGCGGGGTCTTCATCTCCAGTGTCTTCGGCTACCCGTCGTTCGTGAACGCGCACGTCAAGCCGTAACGCACCGCACGGACGGGCCCCCGGTCGACAGCGCCGTCGACCGGGGGCCGCCTTGTCTCCGCGGGCCTCACAGGTTGGCGCGGAGGAAATCCAGCTCCAGCCGGAGCAGCCGCTCGGCGGTGCCGCCGGCGGCCATGTGCGTCGCGCCGGTCAGCGGCAGCACCGAGTGCGGCCGGCCGGAGGCGAGCAGAGCCGCCGAGAGCCGCAGCGTGTGCGCGGCCACCACGTTGTCGTCGGCCAGCCCGTGCACCAGCAGCAGCGGCCGGGCCTGGTCCGGGCCGGTCAACGGCTCGGCGGCCAGCTCGACCAGTGAGTGGTGGGCGTAGACGTCCATGCCGTCCTCGGGCATCCCCAGGTAGCGCTCGGTGTAGGCGGTGTCGTAGAGGGCCCAGTCGGTCACCGGGGCGCCGGCGATGGCGCACCGGAACAGCTCCGGGTGGCGCAGCAGCGCCAGCCCGGCCAGCCAACCGCCGAACGACCAGCCGCGCACCGCCACCCGGCCGAGGTCGAGGTCCGGGTGCTTGCCGGCCAGCGCGGTCAGCGCGTCCACCTGGTCGGTCAGGACCACGTCGGCCACCCGCCGGTGGATCGCCTTCTCGAACGACGGCGCGACGCCGGGAGTGCCCCGGTTGTCCACCACCACCACCGCGAAGCCGGCGTCGGCCCACCACTGCCGCTCCAGCCAAGCCGCCCGGGCGGCGAGCACCTCCTGGTGGCCCGGGCCGCCGTAGACGTCCAGCAGCACCGGCAGCCGGCGGCCGGTGACGTAGTTGTTCGGATAGAGCACCGCGCTGGGCAGCCGCCGGTCGGTCACCCGCTCCAGCAACGGCAGCGGCGAGTACGGCGGGGTGGCGGCGTGCGAGGTGAGCACCGCGACCTCCTCGTCGCCCCGGTACACCGTCCAACGCGTTCCCGGGTGGTCCAGCGAGGCGACCCCCACCACCAGCACGTCCCCGCCGACCGCGGCGCTGTGCCAGCCGGAATCGGTGGTCAACCGGCGAGCGTCCACCCCGCCCCCGATCGAGGTGCGCACCCGGAACAGGTGCCGCTCGCTCGGCTCGCCGTCGCTCGCCTCGACCAGCAGGTCGGCCGGGCCGGCGGCGGCGGGCAGGCGGCCCACCACGCGGCGTACGTAGAGCGAGGGCGGAGTGAGCAGCGTGCCGTCGGCGAAGAGGCACCGCGCGTCGTAGCCGTCGTGGGCCAGCTCGCCACCAACCAGCACCCGGCCGTCCGGCAGGTGCGCCGGGGTGCCGGCGATCGGCTCGACCCACCTCGGGTCGGCCAGCTCGGCGTGCACCTGGGTCTCGCCGGTGCGCGGATCCACCGCCAGCACCAGGCCGTGCTGCTGGGAGCGGCGCAGCACGGTGATCAGTGGACCGCCCTCGGCCCAGCTCACCCCGGTCAGGTACGGGTACGTCTCCCGGTCCCAGTGCACGTCGACCCAGCCGTCGTCGAGGTCGAGCAGGTGCAGGCTGACCTCCGCGTTAGGCCCGCCGGCGCGGGGGTACGCGACGGTGGTCGGCGGGCTGGCCGGGTCGGCCGGGTCGTGCAGGTGCCAGCGGTCGAGGCGCGACTCGTCCACCCGGGCGGCGAGCACCGAGCGGCCGTCCGGCGCCCACCAGTAGCCGCGGAACCGGTCGAACTCCTCCGCCGCGATGTGCTCGGCCAGCCCCCACGTCACCCCGGCGTCCTCGCCGGCGAGCAGGCTGTCGGTGCCGTCGGCGTCCACCACCCGCAGCTCGCCCCGGCGGACCCCGTCGGCGGCGTCGGTGACGTACGCCAGCCGCTCGCCGGTCGGGTCGGGCCGGGGGTCGATGACCGGACCGACCGTGGTCACCTCCACCACGTCGCAGTGCACCAGGTCGGCCCGGAACAGCCGGCCGGCGAGCGCGAAGACCGCCACCCGGCCGGCGGCGTCCAGCGCGTACGAGCCGATTCCGGCGGCGCTGAGCCGCAGCCGCTCCCGCAGCGCCCGCTCGCCCGGCGAGAGCGCGGCCGGGTCGCCGTCGGCGCCGAGCAGCGTCGCCGGATCGGCGACCAGCCGCTCCTCGCCGGTGGCGACGTCCAGGAGCCAGAGCGCGTCGGCCGGGTCCTCCGGCCCGGCCGAACGCAGGAAGATCACCCGGGAGCCGTCGTCGGCCACGGAGATGGCGCGCGGCGCGCCGTGGCTGAACCGGCGGGTGCGGGCGGCCAGCTCCGGAAAGTCCACAGGCCCGATCGTAGGACGGGCGCCGAGGTGATGTGGCCGACCTGCGTGGACGCGTCGAGGCCGGCCGGGCGGAACCGCCGGTTAGAGTGACGGGCGTGACGACGCTGCCCGACCGCCGGCTGCTGCTGGTCCACGCGCACCCCGACGACGAGTCCATCGGGACCGGTTCGACCATGGCGCACTACGCCGCGACCGGTGCCCACGTGACGCTGGTGACCTGCACGCTCGGCGAGGAGGGCGAGATCCACGTGCCGGCGCTGGCGCAGCTCGCCGCCGCCGAGGCCGACCAGCTCGGCGGCTACCGGATCGCCGAGCTGGAGCGCGCCTGCGCCGCCCTCGGGGTCACCGACCACCGCTTCCTCGGCGGAGCCGGCCGCTACCGCGACTCGGGCATGATGGGGCTGTCGACCAACGATCACCCGCGGGCCTTCTGGCAGGCCGACCTCGACGAGGCCGCCGGGCACCTGGTCGAGATCATGCGCGAGCTCCGCCCGCAGGTCATGATCACGTACGACGACAACGGCTTCTACGGGCACCCGGATCACATCCAGGCGCACCGGGTGGCGATGCGGGCCGCCGAGGTGGCCGCCGTCGAGGGCTTCGCGCCGGCCAAGATCTACTGGACGGCGATGCCGCTCAGCGTGCTGGAGGCCGGGATCAGCCACTTCGCCGAGTCGTCCGACAATCCGTTCGCCGGCATCGAGGACCTCACCGAGCTGCCCTTCGGCACCCCGGACGAGCAGATCGCCGCCCGGATCGACGCCACCGACCAGCACGCCGCCAAGGAGGCGGCGATGCGGGCGCACGCCACCCAGATCCCGGACACCTCCTGGCTCTACTCGATCGCCGGCAACTTCGGCAGCGAGTTCATGGGCGTGGAGTACTACACACTCGCGGTGGGGGAGAAGGGGCCCGGCCGCGGGCGGTACGGCTGGGAGGACGACCTCTTCGCCGGGATCACCGACGTCGGCGTCGACCGGGCCCCGGTCGCGGCGGCCGGCCTGCGATGACGCTGCCAGCCGCCGCCCCGATGTCGGTCGTTCCGGACGAGACCAGCCCGCCGCCGGCGGGCCCGCCGCCACGAGTGGTCGACGTTGGTCTGCGGGTGGCCGGCGGCCTGGTCGCCGTCGCGGCGGGCGTGCTGACCGGGGTGGTGGAACTGCTGTTCGCCACCGCCCGGATCGCCGGGCAGTTGGTCGGGGTGTCGGTGCTCGTGGCGATCGCCGCGAACATCGTGCTGAGCTGGTTCGCCCACGAGGCGGTCGGCCGCCGGTGGGCGGTGGCGCTTCCTGCGGTGCCCTGGTTCCTGCTGATGGCGGTCTCCGCGGTGCGGACCTCCGAGGGGGACCTGCTGCTCGCGGGCGACAACTGGGTCGGCCTCGCCATGATCGTGGCCGGTGCGATGACCTTCGCGGTGATGGGCTTCCGGCAGATCCTGGCGCCGCCGCACGGGGCGTCCGCGCCACCCGCACCACACGGGTGATGACGACAGTCAGGTACAGGTGGTAGATATTCCTGCCAGGAAACCGCCCCGGGGGTGGGCGGTACGGCGGGAGGTCGTGCGATGGACAAGCGGTGGCGCGATGTCGGAGTGCTCGCGGCGGCACTCTTCGCGGTCAACGTGGTCGCCCGGCTGATCATCCACTTCGGCTTCGACGGTGACGACACCGCTGCCGACCGGGTGTCGCTGGGCATGTTCGTGGTGATCGGGCTGATCCTGGCCGCGGTCGCGTTCGCCTGGGGCCGGCGCCGGCCGCTCGGCGCGTGGGCCGCCGACGTGGCGGCCGCCGTGCTGGTGGCGATGCTGCTGACCGTGCTGGTCGGCCCGCTGCTGGTCGGCAACAACCCGTTCTCGGGCGGTGCGGGCACGTTCTTCGCCCAGATCTGGCTCTACCTGGCGGCCACGATCGCCGGGACGCTCATCGGCTACCTGCTGCTGACCGCGCTCGGCCGCGACCACCGCTCGCAGACCCTCAAGCGGTACGCCGAGGTCAAGACCGCCAAGCCCCGCCGGGTCGTCCGCCGCTGACCCGCCGCCCTCCCCGCATCGATCCCGGCCCTCGCGCGGCGGTCCCGGCCTCGCGCGGCGGTCTCAGCCTCGGGCGGCGGTCCCGGCCTCGGGTGGCGGTCCCGGCCTCGGGTGGCGGTCCCGGCCTCGGGCGGCGGTCCCGGCCTCGCGCGGGTGCGGCTTGGCGGGGTGATCGACTCCGTTTCGCCAAAATGGCGGTGACGGGGGCATGGGGATACCGCCATATCGGCGACATGGAGTGGATCTTTCGCCGGAGGACCGGCGTTGGGGTGCGCCACGGCGGCTTCGGGCAGCAGCAGCCGCGCGCCGGCCGACAGCCGCGCGGGGCAGGCTCGGTGGGGTGATCGACTCCGTATCGCCGATGTGGCGGTCACCGGGGCATCGCGATGCCGCCATGTCGGCGACATGGAGTGGATCTTTGCCGGAGGACCGACGTTGGGGTGCGCAAACGGCGACCTCGGGTCGCGTCAGCCGCGCGGTCGGGCGTCAGTCGGGCGGCGGGCGTCAGTCGCGCGGTGGGTGGGACGTCGAGCGGCGCGGCATGATCGACTCGCCTTCTCGGAAGGCGGGGTATCCGGCGAGCGGGAGCGCCCGGGTTCAGTGATCCCGAGTCGATCTCAGCCCGGTTCGGCAGGGACCGGGGGCTGGATCGCCGCAAGCGCCGGCGTCAACGAGCCCTCGCCCGTCGCGTCAGGGCAGGGTCAGGTGTGGGGCGACGCGGGTCAGGTACGTGTGGTGGGTGGTGAAGCCGAGCCCCTGGTAGAGGGCGACGGCCCCGGTGTTGCTCTGCTCGACCTGGAGGAAGGCGCGGGTCGCCCCGGCCGCCGCACCCCAGTCGGCGAGCGCCCGGATCACCCGGCCGGCGAGCCCCTGCCGGCGGGCCTGCGGCAGCACCTCGATGAGGCTCAACCCCAGCCACCGCCCCGGCCCGGTCACGGTGCCCCGGCCGATGCCGACCAGCGCGCCGTCGGCGTACGCGTGGGCGAAGCGGATCTGGTCCACGGCGGTGAGCACGTGCCGGGCGGCGTCCGGGAGGCCGCCCTTGCGCCCGGCCGCGACGGCCAGCCACTCCTGCGTTGGCGCTGCCGCCAGCTCCACCACCGCCGTCGCGACCTGTGCCGACGCCGGTGTGGCCGGCCCGAGCGGGGTGGCCGTGACGGGGGCGGCCGGGAGGGGGAGCGGAGCGGTCTGCACCAGCACCGGCGGGCGGCTGGACCAGCCTCGACGGTCCAGTTCGGCCCCGACCGGCGCGGCGAGCGGCAACGGGGTGTTGATCATGGGGGTCAGGTCGTGCTCGGTGTACCAGCGTTCGACCGCGTCCACCGCCGCCGGCAGCGGGCGGTCCGGGTCGCCGACCGGCAGCGCGGAGTTGGCCCGGCCGGTCCAGCCGTCGGCGGCGCGCAGCAGCCAACCGCCCAGCCGGCCACGGGTCGGCGCCGGCCACGCCTCGTCGGCGGCCAGCTCCAGCTCGATCACAGCGGCCGCGGTCGGACGGCGGGTCGGCGGCACCCGCTTGGCCCGGTGCACCTCGTCCCGCGCCACCCGCAGCGGGCCCTGCGCGGTGGCCAGGGTGAGATGGGTCTCGTTCAGCTCGACCAACTCGCCGAGGGCGTCCGAGAAGAGCGGCCGGCCCTCGCGAATCCCCACAATCCGGCGAACCACGATCCGGTGTCCCACATCCTGCTGACCCAGCATCGATCGACCCCCTCCCCGGCGAGATACTAGGCTCTTACCGTCGCGGGAGATCGCGGCGCGTCTTGCGGAGGAGAAGACCGGTGACCTACATCATCGCCGAGCCGTGCGTGGATGTGCTCGACAAGGCATGCATCGAGGAGTGCCCGGTCGACTGCATTTACGAGGGCAACCGGATGCTCTACATCCACCCCGACGAGTGCGTCGACTGTGGTGCCTGTGAGCCCGTCTGCCCGGTCGAGGCGATCTTCTACGAGGACGACGTCCCGGAGCAGTGGAAGGACTACACCGGCGCCAACTACGAGTTCTTCGAGGACCTGGGCTCGCCCGGGGGCGCCTCGAAGATCGGCAAGGTGGAGAAGGACGCGACCTTCGTCGCCGCGCAGGCACCGCGCGGCGAGGGCCACTGAACCGGCCCGCGCCGGTCTCGGCACGGCTGCCCGAGTTCACCTGGGACACCCTGGACGCCGCGGCCGCCCTGGCCGCGGCGCATCCGGCGGGCCTGATCAACCTCTCCATGGGTACGCCGGTCGATCCGGTGCCCGAGGTGATCCGGCAGGCGCTCGCTGACGCGTCCGACGCACCCGGCTACCCGCTGACCGCCGGCACCCCGGCGCTGCGCTCGGCCATCGCCGCCTGGGTGGCCCGGGCCTGCGGCGCCGGGATCGACGGCCTCGGTGTGCTGCCGAGCATCGGCTCCAAGGAGCTGGTCGCCTGGCTGCCCACCCTGCTCGGCATCGGCCCCGGCGACGTGGTGGTGGTGCCCTCGATCTGCTACCCGACGTACGAGGACGGGGTCCGGCTGGCCGGTGCCACCACGGTCCGTACCGACTCGCTGACCTCGGTCGGCCCGACGTCGCGGGTCCGGCTGGTCTGGGTCAACTCACCCGGCAACCCGACCGGCCAGGTGCTGCCCGCCGCCCACCTCCGCAAGGTGGTCGACTGGGCCCGGGAGCGCGGCGCGGTGGTCGCCAGCGACGAGTGCTACCTCCCCCTCGGCTGGTCCGCCGAACCGGTCTCGGTGCTCTCGCCCGAGGTCTGCGGCGGGTCGTACGAGGGCGTGCTGGCGCTGCACTCGCTCTCCAAGCGCTCCAACCTGGCCGGCTACCGGGCCGGCTTCGTCGCGGGTGACTCGGCGCTCGTCGCCGAGTTGCTCAAGGTGCGCAAGCACGCCGGGATGATCGTGCCCGCCCCGGTGCAGGCGGCGATGGTGGCCGCGTTGCAGGACGAGCGGCACGCCGACGAGCAGCGGGAGCGCTACCGCGCCCGGCGTGAGGCGCTGTACCACGCGTTCACCGGGGCCGGCTTCACGGTCGAGCACTCGCAGGCGGGCCTCTACCTCTGGATGACCCGGGGCGAGGACTGCTGGCAGACGGTCGACTGGCTGGCCCGCCGGGGCATCCTGGTCGCCGCCGGCGTCTTCTACGGCCCGGCCGGCGGTCAGCACGTCCGTGTCGCGCTGACCGAGTCCGACGAGCACGTCGCGGCCGTCGCCGGCCGGCTGCGCGACTAGCGCCGCGTCATGGTCGACGGGTCGGGCCGGCAGCCGAGAGTCGCCGTGGTGGGCACCGGCCTCATCGGCGGCTCGATCCTGCTGCGCCTGCACGGCGTCTACCCGGACGTCGTCGGTTGGGATCCCGATCCCCGCACCCGGGCCGAGGGGCGCGAGCGGGGGGTGCGCTTCCCCGACGATCTGGGCGAGGCGGTCCGCGACCGGGACGTCGTGTTCCTCGCCGGCCCGCTGCCGAGCCTGCCGGAGACGCTGCTCGCGGTGGCCAAGCAGACCGACGACCGCTGCGTGATCACCGACGTCGGCAGCACGAAGGGCTCGGTCGCCGCCTTCGCCGCCGAGCACGGGTTGACCGACCGGTTCGTTCCCGGACACCCGATGGCGGGCACCGAGCGCTCCGGGCTGACCGCCGCGGTACCGGCGCTCTTCGACGGGGCTGCCTGGGTCCTCTGCCCCGCCGCCGAGGGCATCGAGCCGTTCCGGAGGTTGGTCGGCCTCATCGTGGACGTGTTCGCGGCCCGCGTGGTGCCGATGTCCCCGGCGGTGCACGACTCGGTGGTCGCCCTCTCGTCCCACGTCCCGCATCTGCTGGCCGGGAGCCTGGCCGGCGCGGTGGCCGGCTCGGAGCTGCGCGACGCGGTGCTCGGGCTGGCCGCGGGGAGCTTCCGGGACGGCACCCGGGTGGCCGGCACCCCCGCCAGGCGGACCGCCGACATGCTCTTCAACAACCGGGAACAGCTGCTCCGGCAGCTCGGCAGGGTCAGTGCCCTCCTCGACGAACTGGCCGACGCGCTGCGCCGGGACGACCTGGACGCGCTGGTCGGGCAGTACCGGCGGGCGCAGGACCTGCGCACCGCCCTGCTCGATCGGGACCTACCGGCGGGCCGGGAGGAGTTGCCGGCCGGCGGGGATCACGCCGCCGAGCTGGCGTACCTGCTGGAGCTGGGGTCGGCCGGGGGATACCTCACCGGGTGTCGCGCCGGCGCCGGTGTCGTGACGTACCTCGGGCACCGGCCGGTGACCACCGAGCCGGCGTGACGGCGGCTCGTCGTGCGAGCCGGCGCGCGGGTCCAGCCGCGACTAGGGTGAGGGCATGGCGGACGGGCCGGTGGTGACGGTGCGCGGTGAGGCCTACCGGGAGGTGGCGCCAGAGTTGGCCCGCTTCTCGGTGACGGCGACCGCGCGGGACAGGGACCGGGAGACCACTCTCACCCGGCTGGCCGAACGGGCCGCGGCCGTCCGCGTCCTGCTCGACGGCGCTGGTTCGGCGATCGCCCGCCGGGAGACCGGTGATCTGCTGGTGTGGCCGGAGACCCGGCGCTCCACCGAGCGGGTGGTTGCCTGGCACGGCGGCGTCACCACCACCGTCACGGTCACCGACTTCACCGCCCTCGGCGAGCTGATGCTGCGCCTGGCCGACCAGGAGCAGGTCGAGGTGGCGGGCCCCTGGTGGTCCCTGCGCCCCGACAGTCCGGCGCACCGGGAGGCCCGGCACGCAGCGATCTCCGACGCGTTGTCCCGGGCCCGGGAGTACGCCGAGGCGCTCGGCGCGCGGGTCACCGGCTTGATCGAGCTCGCCGACACCGGGCCCGCCGACCGGCCGATGATGGCCAGGATGGCGTTTGCCGGCGGCGCGGAGGGCGGCGGCCGGCCGGAGCTGGAGCTGGACCCGCAGCCGCAGCCGGTGCAGGCGGCCGTGCAGGCCCGCTTCTCGATCACCGAGCCGGCCCTGGGCTGATGCCGGAGGCACGGGTCTTCCCCGTCGACGAGCTGGTGGCCCGGGCGCGCGCCCTGGCCGAGGCCGGGCCGCGCCAGCTGCTCGGCATCGCCGGAGCGCCGGGTGCCGGCAAGTCCACGCTGGCCGAGCGGATCGTCGGTGAGCTGGGCCCGGTCGCCCGGCTGGTGCCGATGGACGGCTTCCACCTCGCCCAGTCCGAGCTGCACCGGCTCGGTCGCGCTGAGCGCAAGGGCTCGGCCGACACCTTCGACGCCAACGGCTTCGTCTCGCTGCTGCGTCGCCTGCACCGGCTCGAACCCACCTCGGTCTACGCACCGGTGTTCCGGCGCGACCTGGAGGAGCCCATCGCCGGGGCGATCGAGGTCCCGCCGGAGGTGCGGCTGGTGGTGACCGAGGGCAACTACCTGCTGGTGCCGGAGACGCCCTGGGACGAGGTGCGGTCGCTGCTGCACGAGGCCTGGTTCCTCGACCTCGACGCGGAGCTGCGGCTGCGCCGGCTGACCGCCCGGCACGAGGCGTACGGCCGGACGGCCGAGCAGGCTCGGGCCTGGGCGCTGGGCAGCGACGAGACCAACGCCGCGCTGGTCTCCGACACCGCGGACCGGGCGGACCTGGTGGTGCGGCTAGCCGACCCCCCGCCGCTGTGACGGCACCGCCCGTCTGAGCAGCCGGGCCACCCGGGCCCGTTCGTAGTGGAACTCGGCCGCGTCCGGGTAGCCGCTGTGGCTGCGGATCGGCGGGTCGGCCACCTCGCCGCCGCTGGGATGCAGCGCTTCCGGGTCCCGGACGGCGAGGTCCCGCTCGCCCGCGTTGACCGGCCAGCCGAGCGGGTCGGTGTCCCGCCAGAAGTTGGTCCAGCCGGTCCGGCCGGGCGGGTTGGTCAGCGCCTCCGTCACCGTGGGCAGCCGGTCCGGCCCGAAGTACGCGGGAAAGACCCGCCCGTACAGCCGGGTGAGCTGGCAGCCGTAGGAGAAGTACCAGATCCGCCGACGCCACCTCGCCGGCAACTGGAGGATCACCGCTGCGCAGATCACCGTCCCCTGGCTGTGCCCGGAGAGGATGATGCCGTCCATCCGGCGCGGGTCGTGCCGGTTCAGGGCGAGCAGCCCGGCGATCCGGGTCTGCAACTCGGGCACCGCCCGCTCGGAGTAGCTGGGTGGGGCGAGCGGGTGGGCGGTGCGCGGCCAGAACGTGCCGACGTCCCAGACCACCCCGACGGTGCGACGCACGGTGTCGTTGCGGTAGACGAGCGCGCCGATCGTGGCGACCAGCACCGGCAGCCAGCTGAGCATCGAGTCGCCGACGTCGGAGACCGCCTTCAGCACGGCCGAGCCGTCGGTGGCCGCGGCGGGGTGCGGTCGGGCGTGCGAGAGAGCGGCCGCGCAGCCGAGGGTGATCAGCGCGGCGGCGGCGACGGCGTAGCAGCCGGTCAGCCGGATGGCGTGCTCCCCGACCAGCCGGTGCAGCGCCCGGTAGGCGCTGACGTCGCGGCAGCGGCGCAGCTCGTGCAGGGAGAGGGTGTGTCCGGGCGGCACCAGTTCGGCGTACTCCCGGCGGCGCAGCCGGTGAAAGAGCAGGCCGGCCCGGAGCAGGGTGATCACGAGCGCGAGGAGCGCGGCGGCGAACGCGAGCCCCGCCCACAGCACCGGGGTGGGCGGGACGATGGCCGATCGTCCGGTCGGGGTCGCCGCGCCGTCGAGCCGGTCGGTCACCCAGTAGATCAGCCCGGCGCAGTTGGCGATGCAGAGCAACCACCCGAAGCCCGCGATCACGGCGGGCCCCCGGCCGCCCCAGGCCAGGTCGGTGTGGGGCGCCAGCGGTTGGACATCGACGGCCGCGCGGGTCCGGGGGAGCACCAGACCGACCGCGGCGAGCGCGATGGCCGGCACGGCGAGCACCCAGACCGGCGGCGCCCAGGACACCGGAGATGTTCCGGGCAGCCAGCCCTCCATCCAGATCACCGAGGCGGTGAGCAGCAGCCCGGCCGCGCCGGGCGCGGCCAGCGCGCGGCGGCCGGACCGGGCGACCGCACCGATGGCGATCAGCAGCAGCAGCTGCCCGGTGGCCAGCCACGCGATGATCCAGTCGTACCCGGGCAGCGAGCGGTCGGCGCCGCACCCCGGGAGAGCAGAGTCGCGGGCGCATCCGGGCGGCGGGCGCAGCTCGCGCAGCGGGGTGCCGGCCGGCCCGGCGGGCAGCAGCAGGAGCGTGACGGTGCCGGCCACGGCGAGGGCGGCGAGCACGGCGACCGCGAGGCTCCACGGTCCGAGGGGGGTGTCGCCGGCCCGCCGGGTCAGGTAAGGCCGGCCGAGCCCCACGACGGCGATCACCAGCACCGCCGCGCAGACGGCGACGGTGGGCCAGGCTACGACGGCACGGACGCCCCGCGGCGGGTCCATCGCCAGTACGGTGCCGAGCGGCACCGCCACCGCGACCACCGTGCCGGTGCAGAGGTGCAGCACGGCGCCCCGGCGCAACTGCCCCTCCCCGAGCCAGAAGGTCGGGTCCTGCAACGGGTTCGTCGGGTCCTCCGGCGGCGGTTCGGGTGCCGGTGGCGGCTCCTGCGGCGGCTGGGCGACCGGGGGCGACGCGTCGGTGGGCGCCTCGACCGGCGGTCGCAGGTAGGCGCTGGTGGCCGGGTCGGCCGGCATCTCGGCCTCGTACTGGTAGGTGCGCCAGGCCACCATTCCGAGCACCGCGAGCAGGCCGAGCGGGACCAGCAGTCCGACCGCGAGCGCGTGCGCGCCCTCACTCCACCAGCCGTGGGCGAGGAACTCCCACGGCCCCGGAATCCGGCCCAGGCAGGCGTCGTCCACGCACTGCCAGCCGATCAGGTCCACGCCGATCCCGGTCACCGCGACGACCAGGGTGCTGGTCAGGCTCAGGCAGAAGACCCGGATCAGCCAGGCGGTGATGCCGGAACGGCTGGCCCAGCGCTCCTGGTCCGGGTCCGCCGGGATTCCCGGTCGGGCGTGCAGCGCCACGTTGGCCAGGGTGAACGGCAGCAGCAGCGTCCACAGTGCGCGTTCCACGTCGCGCGCGGTGCGCCCGCCGGAGGTCAACTGCCCCCAGCTGTACGCCTCGACCACGAGCGGGTCGTCCGATCCGCCGCCGGGGGCCCGGTAGAAGCCGGTCACCTCGCCGCCGGCGACCAGCCGCGGTTGGGGCGGGTCCCCGCCCGGTTCCGGGGGCAGGCCGAGGGTCTGGCCCGGGGGCGTGTTGGACACCCCGTGCACCCGTAGTTCCAGCACCCGACCGCTCATGCCGGCACTCCGCTGCGCTGCGTGTCGGCATGAGGCACCAGCGCGCTGAGTCGATGATTCGCTCGCTGCCGCTCGCTCATGCCGGCACTCCGCTGCGCTGCGTGTCGGCATGAGGCACCAGCGCGCTGAGTTGATGATTCGCTCGCTGCCGCTCGCTCATGGCGCCTCCCGGTGGCGACGTCACTACCCAGTGTGCTGGATGGTGAGTCGACCCGCCATCGGTCGAAGGAGCCGTTTACGCAGGTGAAAGCCTTGATCGGGTTATTCGACCGACCGTGCCGGGCGGGCCGGGTTGCCGAGCGCGACGACGTTCGGTGGTAGATCCCGGGTCACGACCGCGCCCGCCCCGACGACGGTGTTCGCGCCGACGGTGACGCCGGCGAGCACGATCGCGCCGCCGCCGAGCCACACGTTGTCGCCGATGGTGATCGGCTTGGCCGCCTCCCACTTCGCCCGCCGCGGTTCCGGTTCGACCGGGTGGGTCGGGGTGAGCAGTTGGACGTTCGGCCCGACCTGGACGTCGGCGCCCAGCGTGATCGGCGCGACGTCGAGGAAGACCGCGTTGAAGTTGACGAAGCAGCGCGGCCCGATCCGGATCCGGTCGCCGTAGTCACAGTAGAACGGGGGACGTACCCAGGTCTCCTCGCCGACTTCGCCGAGCAGGTCGCGCAGCGCCGCGAGGCGGGCCTGCGGGTCGCCGGCGGGGCTGGTGTTGAAGCGTTCCATCAGTCGGGCGGCGCGGTCCAGGTCGGCGGTGATCGCGGGGTCGTCGGCCAGGTACAGCTCGCCGGCGAGCATGCGTTCCTTCATCGACGTCACCGGCCGATCATGCTGGCCGGGCCGGCGGTCCGCCGGCAACTCAGTCATCTTTCCGACTTTTCAACACATACCGGGTATGCAATCCTGACGGTTGTCAATGTGTCTCCCGTTGGTAACGACGCTCCACCGAGGAGGTTCCGTTGCAAGGAATCACAAGAATCATCGGGATCGGTCTGGTGCTCACGCTGGTGCTCGGCACACCGGCGGCCGCCACGGCCGCGCCCCCGGCCGGGCCGGGCGCCACGAACGCCGCCCCGCCGGCGGCACCGACGACCGGCCGTCCGACCACAGTCACCCTGCTCACCGGGGACCGGGTGACCGTCACCGCGTCCGGGGCGGCCAGCGTGCGCCCGGCCGAGGGGCGTGCGCACATCCGCTTCCTGACCCGGCGGGAGCGGGGTCAACTCTCCGTCGTACCGCAGGACGCCCTGCCGCTGATCCGCGCCGGCCGGGTCGACCGGCGGCTCTTCGACGTCACCGGGCTGATCGCGGCCGGCTACGACGACGCCCGGCGCGACCACCTGCCGGTGCTGCTCGCCCGATCGCCCGGGGCCGAGCGGCGGGCCGCCGCGCCGGCCGGCGTGACGATCACCCGTGACCTGCCCGCGATCGGTGGCCTCGCCGGCACCGCGGCCAAGGACCGGGCCGGCGAGATCTGGGCGGCGGTCACCGGCCGGGCCGGCGGTCGGGTCGACGCGGCGGGGGGTGTCGACCGGATCTGGCTCGACGGCCGGCGGCGGATCAGCCTCGATCACAGCGTGCCGCAGATCGGCGCGCCCGCCGCCCACCAGGCCGGCTACACCGGTCAGGGCGTCCGGGTCGCGGTGCTGGACACCGGGATCGACACCGGCCACCCCGACCTGGCCGGTCGGGTGGCCGAGGCGCACAACTTCACCGAGGAGTCCGCGCCGGGTGACCTCGTCGGACACGGCACCCACGTCGCCTCCATCATCGCCGGCAGCGGCGCCGCCTCGGGCGGCCGTTACCGAGGAGTCGCGCCGGACGCGACCCTGCTCTCCGGCAAGGTCTGCGAGACCCAGGGCTGCCCCGACTCGGCGATCCTGGCCGGTATGCAGTGGGCCGCCGTGGACCAGCGCGCTGATGTGATCAACATGAGCCTCGGTGGGTCGGACACCACGGAGATCGACCCGCTCGAGGAGGCGATCAACCGGCTCACCGCGCAGACCGGCACGCTCTTCGTGGTCTCCGCCGGCAACGACGGCGGATTCGCCCCCGTCAGCTCGCCGAGCACCGCCGACGCGGCGCTCTCCGTCGGCGCGGTCGACCGCGCCGACGCGCTCGCCGACTTCTCCAGCCGGGGCCCACGGGTCGGCGACGAAGGGATCAAGCCCGACCTCACCGCCCCGGGGGTCGAGATCGTCGCGGCCCGGGCCGCGGACGGCTTCATCGGTGACCCGGTGGGCGAGGGTTACGTCTCGCTCTCCGGCACGTCGATGGCCGCCCCGCACGTCGCAGGCGCGGTGGCGCTGCTCGCCCAGCAGCACACCGACTGGGCGGCCGGGCAGCTCAAGGCCACCCTGATGGCGTCCGCGAAGCCGCACCCGGAGCAGAGCGCGTACCAGCAGGGAGCCGGTCGGGTCGACGTGGCCCGGGCGATCACCCAGACCGTCACCAGCGACCCGGTGAGCGTCTCGTTCGGCCGGGCGCTCTGGCCGCACGGCGACGACACCCCGATCACCCGGGAGGTCACCTGGCGCAACGACGGACTGGCGCCACTCGACCTCGACCTGACCATCGAGGCCAGCGGCCCGACCGGCTCGCCCGCCCCGGCCGGGATGTTCGCGCTGAGCGCGACCCGGGTCACCGTGCCGGCCGGCGGAACGGCGACCGCCACGGTCACCGCGGACACCCGGACCCCGGGCGCGGACGGCTACTACACCGGCCGGATCGTCGCCCGCTCCGGTGCGGCGGTGGCGGTCACTCCGCTCGCCGTGCACCGCGAGGTGGAGAGCTACACGCTGACCGTCCGGCACCTGGACGACGCCGGCGCCCCCGCCGGCGACGCGTTCACCGTCCTCGCCGGGCTGGAGAGCTACGTCAGCTACGACGTGTCGGACCCGGACGGCACCGCCGAGTTGCGGGTGCCGAAGGGCCGGTACGGGGTGTTGTCCTTCATCTCCGGTGGGGACGAGGAAAATCCGCGGACGGCGCTGATGGCCCGCCCCGAGCTGGTGTTGGACCGGGACATGGCGATCGCCATCGACGCCCGCCAGGCGAAGCCGGTCCGGAGCACGGTGCCGGACCGGTCGGCCACGCCGGTCCTGGTCGAGGTCGGGGCGACCGTGCTCGCCGCCGATGGCGGCTCGAACGGCTTCAGCCTGGTGGGCCTGGACTTCACCGGGCTTTTCAGCGGACAGCACGGCCCGGCCGGATCGCCGGAGCGGTTCCTGGGCACGGTGAGCAGCCAGTGGGCCGACCGGGCGGTGGCGAGCAGCCCGTATCTCTACGCGCTCAGCGAGGGCTTCCCCGGGCGGCTGCCGACCGGCTTCGACCGGCACTACCGCAGCCGTGACCTCGCCACGGTCACTCAGCAGTTCCGTGGCGGCTACCCCGGGCTGGACGCCGAGCGGGTGGTCTTCCCGCAACTCGAGCCGGACGTGGGCGGCTGGGCGGCGGTCCTGCCCACGGCGGTGCCCGGGCAGCGGATCGAGTACTACAACACCCGCGGGGTCCGCTGGAACGCGGAGCTGACCTTCGGCGTACCGACCGAGGAGGGTTGGCTCGAACCCCGGGCGGTGCTGGTCGACGACGCCCGGGAATACCGGGCCGGCCGGCACCTGCGGCAGAGCTGGAACAGCGCGCCGTACGGGCCGTCCTTCCCGGCGCCGCGCTGGCCTGGGCAGGGCATCACCCGGCAGGGTGACCTGATCCTGCTGGACGTGCCGTTGCACAGCGACGCCGAGGGTCACGCCGGCGGGTCGATCGCGGACAGCGCCCGGACCGCCCTCTACCGCAACGGGGCGCTGGTCGGCGAGAACACCGACCCGGGCTACGGCGAGTTCGAGGTGCCGGCGGGTGCCGCCAACTACCGGTTGGAGACGGTGACCAGGCGCAGCTTCACCGACCTCAGCACCGAGGTCGGCGCCGCGTGGACGTTCCGGTCCCGGCACGTGCCCGGCGAGGACTTCGCCCGGCTGCCCGCGATGGCGGTCCGCTTCGCGCCTGCGCTCGACGCGGCGAACACCGCGCCGGCCGGCCGGAGCTTCGCCATCCCGGTCAAGGTGGAGCGGCAGCCCGGAGCGCCGTCGGCCCGGGTCGCCGCGCTCACCGTCGAGGTCTCCTACGACGGCGGGACGACCTGGCAGCGGGCCCGGCTGCACCCCGGCCGGGACGGCTGGACGGCCACCGTGCGGCACCCGGCCGGCCCCGGGTACGCGTCCCTGCGGGCGACCGCCCGGGACACCGCGGGCAACACGGTGAGCCAGCACGTGCTCCAGGCGTACCGGTTGCGCTAGGGCGTACCCCCTCCGGGTCCGCGGGGTTCCCGCGGACCCGGAGGCGGGCGGCCGTCAGTCGTTGGCGTGCAGCGCGGCGTTCAGCTCGATGCCCCGGCCGGTCCGCGGCTTCGCCTCCAACGCGCCGGTGACCGAGTTGCGCCAGAAGAGCAGGCCGTCGACCCCGGAGAGCTCGCGGGCCTTGACCACCCGGCCGTCCGGCAGGGTGATCTTCGAGGCGGCGGTGATGTAGCAACCGGCCTCGACCACGCAGTCGTCGCCGAGCGAGATGCCGACCCCCGCGTTCGCGCCGACCAGGCTCCGCTCGCCGATGCTCACCTTCTCGGTGCCACCACCGGAGAGCGTGCCCATGATCGAGGCGCCGCCGCCGATGTCGGAGCCGTCGCCGACCAGGACGCCCTGCACGATCCGGCCCTCGACCATGGAGGTGCCGACCGTGCCGGCGTTGAAGTTCACGAAACCCTCGTGCATGACGGTGGTGCCGGCGGCCAGGTGGGCGCCGAGGCGGACCCGGTCCGCGTCGGCGATCCGCACGCCGGCGGGGACCACGTAGTCGGTCATCCGGGGGAACTTGTCCACCCCGTAGACGGCGAGGTGCCGGCCCGCCGTGCGCTCGATCACCCGCAACTCGTCGACCCGCTCCGGCGGGCACGGTCCGGCGGAGGTCCAGGCCACGTTCGCCAGCTTGCCGAAGATGCCGTCCAGGTTCAGCTCGTTGGGCCGGACCAGGCGGTGGGAGAGCAGGTGCAGCCGGAGGTACGCGTCCGGTGCGTCCTTGATCGGGTCGTCCAGCGAGCCGATCACGGTGACCACCTCGACGGCGCGCAGGCCGGGCAACCCTCGCTCGCCGATCGCCCCGGGCGGCAGGTCGAGCACGTCCGCCTTCTCCTCGCCGGAGACCAGCGGCAGCTCGCCGAGCCCCAACTTCCCGGTCGGGTACCAGGTGTCGAGCACCTGATCGTCGGCGGTGACGGTGGCCAGGCCGATGCCCCAGGCCGATTGTGCGGACGTCACTGCTCCACCTCTCGTTCGCGGCTGTGACGGCGGACGCTCGCTCCTCGCCGCCACCGGGTCTGACGGTACCGTGCGAACCATGGAGAACCCGCTTACCCCCGAGGTCCTCGCCGATCCGGTGGCGCTCACCCGTGTGCTCGTCGACATCGAGTCCGTGTCTCTCAACGAGAAGGCGATCGCCGACTGCGTGGAGGAGGTGCTGCGGGGCGTGCCGCACCTGAGCACCTACCGGCATGGCAACACGGTGATGGCGCGTACCGACCTGGGCCGAACACAGCGGGTGGTGCTGGCCGGGCACCTGGACACGGTGCCGCTGAACAACAACTTCCCGTCCACGATGCGCGGCGACCTGATGTACGGCTGCGGCACCTCGGACATGAAGTCGGGCGTCGCGTACGCCCTGCACCTCGCGGTGACGCTGCCCGATCCGCGTTACGACGTCACGTACTTCTTCTACGAGGCCGAGGAGATCGAGTCGAAGTACAACGGGCTGCACCTGGTCGCCCAGGCGCACCCGGAGTGGCTCGAGGCGGACTTCGCGGTGCTGCTGGAGCCGACGTACGGCATCGTCGAGGCCGGTTGCCAGGGCACCATGCGGGCGATCGTGTCCACCAGCGGCGTGCGGGCCCACTCGGCGCGCTCCTGGCACGGGGTGAACGCGATCCACGCCGCCGGCGAGGTGCTGCGCCGGCTCCAGACGTACGAGGCGCGGCGGGTGAAGATCGACGGCTGCGACTACCGCGAGGGTATGAACGCGGTACGGATCCACGGCGGGGTCGCCGGCAACGTGGTCCCGGACCGGTGCGAGATCGAGGTCAACTACCGGTTCGCCCCGGACCGCACCCCGGCCGACGCGGAGGCCCACCTGCGGGAGGTGTTCGCGGGCTTCGAGTTGGCCGTGACCGACGCCGCCGCCGGTGCCCCGCCCGGCCTGGAGGCGGCCCCGGCGAAGGAGTTCCTGGCGGCGGTGGGCGCCGCGCCGATCGGCAAGCTGGGCTGGACGGACGTGGCCCGGTTCGCGGCGATGGGGATTCCGGCGCTGAACTTCGGCCCGGGCGACCCGAACCTGGCGCACCACCCCGACGAGCACGTCGAGATCAGCAAGATCCGCGACGGCGCCGCCACCCTGCACCGCTGGCTCGCCCCCGCCTGACCCGCCCCGTACGACGACCGAGGCCTGGGGGGCCGGGGGGGGGCGGGGGGGGGGGGGGGCGGGGGGGGCGCGCGGGGGGGGGGGGGGCGGCGG
>NZ_JBITFP010000001.1:0-9820 GCF_044456245.1 Micromonospora sp. NPDC051006 | reverse complement strand
CCCCCCCCCCGCGGCCCCGCCCCCCCCGCCCCCCCCCCGCCCCCCCCCCCCGCCCCCCCCCCGGGGGGGGGCCCCGGGCCCCCAGGCCTCGTGGTCGAAGCTGCTGCCGGCGGAGCGCCGGCGGGGTGGTCAGACCGAGGCGGTGAAGGACGCGTCGGTGGACGGTCGGGCGTCGGTGGGGTCGCCGGACGGCTCGGCGCCGGCCGGCTCGATCTGGCGGGCGCGGCGGCGCTCGGCCACCACGTCGCGGATCCGCCGCTGCATCTGCCGCCGGATCCGGATCATCTCGCTGTTGCTGATCACGCTGGCTCCTCCCCCGAAGGCGCGCGCCGGGGCATACCCGGTATGTGAATAGTAAGACGTACGGGCGAGCCAATTAGTTGCCCAAGATCGCGAACTATTTCTCCGCGTTCTCGCCCCGCGCACCCGGCCGGTGCCGCTCCACTACGGTGGCTTGCATGAGTCAGAGCAACGGGCCGGAGGCGGGCCGGACCCCGGAACGGGAACGACACCGGGGCGCGGTCACCCTGCGTCGCCAGGCGATCCCGGGCAGTACCGCCGATCAGCGGCTGCTCGACTCGCGGGGGCGCGGCGACTGGAAGACCAAGGACGCCTGGCGCGCGCTGCGCATCCTCTCCGAGTTCGTCGAGGGCTTCGACACCCTCGCCGACCTGCCCCCGGCCGTCAGCGTCTTCGGCTCGGCCCGCAGCGGGCCGGAGAGCGCCGAGTGCCGGCTGGCCGAGGAGCTGGGCGGCGCCCTGGCCCGGGCCGGCTACGCCGTGATCACCGGCGGCGGCCCGGGCGTGATGGAGGCGGCCAACCGGGGTGCCAGCGAGGCCGGTGGGCTCTCCGTCGGGCTGGGCATCGAACTCCCCTTCGAGCAGGGCATCAACGAATGGGTCGATCTCGCCATCGACTTCCGCTACTTCTTCGCCCGCAAGACCATGTTCGTCAAGTACGCCCAGGCCTTCGTCGTGCTGCCCGGTGGGTTCGGCACCATGGACGAGCTGTTCGAGGCGCTCACCCTGGTGCAGACCGGCAAGGTCACCCGGTTCCCGGTGGTGCTGATGGGAGTGGACTACTGGCGCGGACTGCTCGACTGGCTCCGGGACACCATGGCCGTCGGCGGCAAGATCGGGCCCGTCGATCTTGAGCTGATCTGCCTCACCGACGACGTCAACGCCGCGGTCCGGCACATCGTGGAGGCCGAGGCCGCGCTCTCCGCCGAACAGGAGGCGGTCCGCGAGGAGGCGGTGGCCCGTACCGGCGCCGACCAGCGGGCGGCCGCCGCGCAGCACGCCGCCGCCGACCAACGGGCCGCCGCCGTGGACCGGGGCGAGGCCGGGGCGGACCGGCCGGACGTCGCCGCGGACCGGGGCGAGGCCGGGGTGGCGCCCGGTCCGGTCGGTTCGGCCGGCACCGCGCCGAACGGAACCGGTCCGGCCGGCGTCGCCGAGCGGATCGACGCCGACGAGGCGGGGGCGGGCTGATGGCGGCGATCTGCGTCTTCTGCGCCTCCTCCCGCACCCTCGACCGGCGCTGGCTGGAGCTGGCCGCCGACACCGGCGCGGAGATCGCCCGCCGCGGGCACACCGTGGTCAGCGGCGGCGGCTGTGTCGGGATGATGGGTGCCCTGGTCGACGGGGCACGGGCGGCCGGCGGTCCCACGGTCGGCGTGATCCCCCAGGCGCTGGTCGACCTGGAGGTCGCCGACCTGAAGTCGGACGAGTTGGTGATCACCGACTCGATGGCCAGCCGGAAGACGCTGATGATCGAGAAGTCGGACGCGTTCCTCACGCTGCCCGGCGGGCTCGGCACGCTGGACGAGATCTTCGAGGTCTGGACCACCGCCACGCTGGCCCTGCACGCCAAGCCGATGGTGCTCGTGGACGCCGACGGGTTCTACCAGCCGCTGCTCGACTGGCTGGCCGCGCTCGCCGACCAGCACTTCCTCAAGCCGGCCGGGCTGGACCTGCTCACCGTCGTGGACTCCGTACCCGCCGCCCTCGACGTCCTCGAAGCCCACCTGACCTGACCCGATCCGCCGACGGAGCGGTACCGGACGTGCGCGGGGACACCGGGCGGGGTGGCGGGCGGGCGGTGTCGTACCGGCGTGGTGGGATGAGCTGATGCAGGCGTACCGGTTGGTGCGTCGACCTGGAGAGTCGACCGAGGGGCTCGGTCGGCCCGCCGGGTCGACAGAGGAGACTCGTCCGGCCCAGCTGCGGGCCGACGCGGCGCAGGCCGAGGTGGTCGGGCACACCGACGGGCCGATGCTCGTCGTGGGCGGCCCGGGCACCGGCAAGACCAGCACGCTCGTCGAGGCGGTCGCGGCCCGGGTGGCCGAGGGGGTCGACCCCGAGTCGATCCTGGTGCTCACCTTCGGCCGCCGCGGCGCCACGGCGCTGCGCCACCGGATCGAGGCCCGGGTGGCCCGCGACGGCCACCGGGTGCTCCGCGAGCCGCTGGTGCGCACCTTCCCGGCGTACGCCTTCGGGCTGCTCCGCCGGGCGGCGGCCGAGCGGGGTGAGCCCTCGCCCCGGCTGCTCACCGGCCCCGAACAGGATCTGATCATCCGTGAGCTGCTCGACGTGGTCGGCGAGGAGCCCGAGGACGACCCGGTCGGCTGGCCGGAGGACCTGCGGCCGGCGCTGCGCACCCGGGCCTTCGCCGCCCAGCTGCGGGACCTGCTGATGCGCGCCGCCGAGCGGGGTGTCGGCCCGGTCGAGCTGGCTAGGCTCGGCGAGAAGCTCGGTCGGGCCGACTGGCCGGCCGCCGCGCGCTTCCTGCGGGAGTACGTCGCGGTGCTCGCACTGCGCGACGTCAGCAACCGGGGCTCGATCGCCTACGACCCGGCCGAGCTGGTGCGGGCCGCCACCGGGTTGCTCCGCGACGACGAGGAGCTGCTGACGGCCGAGCGGCGCCGGCTGGCCCACGTCTACGTCGACGAGCTGGCCGACACCGACCCGGCCCAGCTCGAGCTGCTGACGGTGGTGGCCGGCGGGGGCAAGTCGCTGGTCGCCTTCGCCGACCCGGATTCCTCCACGTACGCCTTCCGCGGCGCCGATCCGGCCGGGGTGACCACCTTCCCGCACCGGTTCCGGACGGCCTCCGGCGCGCCGGCGGCACGGGTGCTGCTGACCACCTCCTACCGGGCCGGCCCGGGCCTGCTGGCCGCGACCGGGCGGTTGGCCCGTCGGTTGC
Source organism: Micromonospora sp. NPDC051006 (assembly GCF_044456245.1). Lineage (NCBI taxonomy): Bacteria > Bacillati > Actinomycetota > Actinomycetes > Micromonosporales > Micromonosporaceae > Micromonospora > Micromonospora sp. NPDC051006. The sequence continues at coordinate 6,616 of NZ_JBITFP010000001.1, read as the reverse complement.
GCGGCCCGGCCGCGCACCGCCGGCTGCGGCCCCTGCCCGACGCGTTGGCCGGGGCGGTGGAGGTGCACACCTTCCGCTCGGCGACCAGCGAGGCGGCCTGGCTGGCCCACACGCTGCGCTCGGCGCACCTGCTCGACGGCGTCCCCTGGGCGCAGATGGCGGTGCTGCTCCGGTCGACCGCGCTCCAGTTGCCCACGCTGCGACGGGCGCTGCACGCGGCCGGGGTGCCGACGGTGGTGCACGGCGAGGACCTGCCGCTGCACCTGCAGCCAGCGGTCGCGCCGCTGCTGCTCCTGCTGCGCTGCGCGCTGGAGCCCGAGCGGCTCGACGAGGAGGCCGCCGTCGCGCTGCTGCACTCGCCGCTGGGCGGCGCCGATCCGCTGGCCGAGCGGCGGCTGCGTCAGGGCCTGCGCGCCCTCGCGCTGGCCGGCGGCGACCGGCGACCCTCCGGCGAGCTGATCGTCGAGGCGTTGCAGGACCCGGCCGAGCTGGCCGGCATCGACCGGCGATGGGCGGAGCCGGCGCAGGCCGTCGCCGGGCTGCTGGCCACCGCCCGGGAAGCGGCGGCCCGGCCCGGCGCCACCGCCGAGGACGTGCTCTGGGCGGTCTGGCGGGCCAGCGGGCTGGCCGAACGGTGGGCCGGCGCGATCAGCCGAGGCCGGCCGGCGGCCGGCGAGGGAGACGTCGCCCGGCGGCGTCGGGCCGAGGCGGCCGACCGGGACCTCGACGCCGTGATGGTGCTCTTCGACGCGGCGGCCCGGTTCACCGACCGGCTGCCCGGCGCGCGCACCGAGGTCTTCCTCGACCACGTGCTCGGGCAGGACCTGCCGGCCGACACCCTCGCGCCGACCGCCGACCGGGGCGACGCGGTCCGGCTGCTCACCGCCCACGCGGCGAAGGGCCTGGAGTGGGAGCTGGTCGCGGTCGCCGGGGTGCAGGAGGGCGTCTGGCCCGACCTGCGACTGCGCGGCAGCCTGCTCGGCTCGGAACGGCTGGTCGACGTGCTCGCCGGCCGGGCCGTCGGCGCCGGCGCGGCGGCCACCGTGGTCGGCCAGACCTCGGCGCTGCTCGACGAGGAGCGCCGGCTGTTCCACGTCGCGGTGAGCCGGGCCCGGCGGCGGCTGCTGGTCAGCGCGGTCGCCTCGGCCGCGGTCGGCGGTGACGACCACGAGGAGCAGCCGAGCCGGTTCCTGCACGAGCTCGGCCCCACCGAGCCGCCCGCCCCGCCCACCGTGCCGCCCGACGGCGATGATCCGACTCCGCCCGACGGCGATGATCCGGCTCCGCCGGGCCCGCGCTCCGGCCCCGACGACGGTGGGCCGGAGGACGAGGACCCGGACGAGGACGGCCCGGCGCGGCCCGGCGCGCTGCCGCTCACCCGAGCGCCCCGGGCGCTCACCCTGCCGGCGCTGGTGGCGGAGCTGCGTACCGCCGTGGTCGAGCCGGCGGCCCTGTACGCCCGGCGGCGCGCCGCGGCGGCCGAACTGGCCCGGCTGGCCGCCGCCGGGGTGCCGGGCGCGCATCCGGACGACTGGTGGGGGCTGCGCGGGCTCTCCGACGACCGCCCGCTGGTGGACGAGGGAGAACCGGTCCGGGTGACCCCGTCGGCGATGGAGAGCGCGCTGCGGTGCAGCCTGCGCTGGCTGCTGGAACGGCACGGCGGCAGCGCCCCGGCCAGCACCGCCCAGGGGGTGGGCAACCTCGTGCACGCCGCCGCGATGCTCGCCGAGGACGCCAGCGCCGACCGGGGGGCGCTGCTCGACTACGTGGCCGCGCGGTTCGACGCGATCGAGCTGGCCGCCCGCTGGATGGCCGGCCCGGAGCGGTCCCGCGCCGAGGCGATGGTCGACAAGTTGCTGCGCTGGCTGGCCAGCAACCCGCGGCGGCTGCTCGCCATCGAGCACGAGTTCGCGGTCCGGCTCGACGATCCGCACCGCCCGGTCGAGCTGACCGGTCGGGTGGACCGGCTGGAGGTCGACGCCGACGGCCGGCTGGTCGTGATCGACCTGAAGACCGGCAAATCCACCGCGGTCACCGGCAGCGACCTGGCCGAGCATCCGCAGCTGGGCGCCTACCAGGCGGCGGTCGAGGCGGGTGCGTTCGAGGAGTTCGGCGACGAGTCCGGCGGCGCCGCCCTGGTGCAGCTCGGCACGACGGCGAAGGACGCGAAGGAGCAGAGCCAGCCGCCGGCCGGGGAGGGGCCGGAGGCCGGCTGGGCGACCGCGCTCGTCCGGCGTACCGCCGATACGATGGCCGCCTCGACCTTCGCCGCGGTCGCCAACTCGAAGTGCCGGGTCTGCCCGGTACGGACCAGCTGCCCGGTCTCCGGGCAGGGACGCCAGGTCGTCGAGCCGCCGGCCGTGCGCCGCCCAGAACACCCGTAGGCGGACCCGTGAGCGCCTTGCGAGCCCCGCAGCCGCGAACCAACGCCAGCCCCGTGAGCGCGAGGAGTGAGCTTGCGAGCCCCGCAGCCGCGAACTGAGGTGTCGCCGTGACCCAGCCCGCCCTGTTCGGCGCCGCGGCACCGGCGCCCCGGCTGGCCGATGCCGGTCCCCGCTACACCCCGGTCGAGCTGGCCCGGTTGCTGCGGCTGCCGGCGCCCACCCGGGAGCAGGCCGCGATCATCGCCGCGCCGGTGGAGCCGCTGCTGGTGGTCGCGGGTGCCGGCTCGGGCAAGACCGAGACGATGGCTGCCCGGGTGGTCTGGCTGGTGGCCAACTCCTACGTCCGGCCCGAGCAGGTGCTCGGCCTCACCTTCACCCGCAAGGCGGCCGGCGAGCTGGCGCACCGGGTGCGCACCCGGCTGGACCAGCTGATCCGCCGGCTGGGGCGGCGCGGGCGGGATCCGCTGGACGCCCCGCTCGCCGGTGAGCCGACCATCGCCACCTACCACTCCTACGCCGGCCGGATCGTCACCGAGCACGGCCTGCGCGCCGGTTACGAGCCCTCCACCCGGCTGCTCACCGAGGCGTCCCGCTGGCAGTTGGTCGACCTGCTGGTCCGCAACTACGACGGTGACATGTCCGAGGTGGACCGGATGCCGAGCACGATCACCGACGCGGTGCTGGCGCTCGCCGGTGAGCTGGACGAGCATCTGGTCGCCCCGGACGAGCTGGCCGCCTGGACCGGCCGGTTCTTCGCCGAGGTGCAGGCCCACCCGGGGCGGATCTACGCCGACGTGCGCAAGGCGCTCGCTTTCCAGCAGACCCGGCTGCGCCTGCTGCCGCTGGTGCGGGCGTACGCCCGGCGCAAGGAGGACTTCGAGGCGATGGACTTCGCCGACCAGCTGGCCCGGGCCGCCCGGGTCGCCCGGGACCATCCGGGGGTCGGCGCGGTCGAGCGGGACCGCTACCGGGTGGTGCTGCTCGACGAGTACCAGGACACCAGCCACGCCCAGGTGGTGCTGCTCACCGCGCTCTTCGGCAACGGGCATCCGGTGACCGCTGTCGGCGATCCGTGTCAGTCCATCTACGGCTGGCGCGGCGCGTCGGCCGGCACCCTGGAGCGGTTCCCCACCGAGTTCACCGGCCCCGGCGGGACGCCGGCCCCCGCGCTCGGCCTCACCACCAGCTGGCGCAACCGGCCGGAGATCCTCCGGGTGGCGAACGCGCTGGCCACCCCGCTGCGCGCCGCCGGGGCGCAGGTGCCCGAGCTGCGCGCCGCGCTGAGCGTCCGGGAGCCGATCCCGCACCGCAGCGCCCGCGGCGCCACCGCCGGCACCGTGCACTGCGCGCTGCTGGAGACGTACGCGGACGAGGCGGCCTGGATCGCGGAGAGCGTGCTGGCCGCCTGGCGGGGCGCAGCCCGGCTGCCCGGCGCGCTGCCGGAGCACATCCCGGTGGCGCAGCGGCCGACGACCGCGGTGCTGGTCCGGGTACGCAGCCAGATCCCGGCGATCGAGTCGGCGTTGCGCGAACGTGGCCTGCCCGTCGAGGTGGTCGGTCTGGGTGGCCTGCTGGACACCCCGGAGGTGCGGGACGTGGTCTGCACGCTGCGGGTGCTGGCCGATCCGACCGACGGCGCGGCGCTGCTGCGGCTGCTCACCGGTGCCCGCTGGCGGATCGGGCCGCGCGACCTGGTGGCGCTGCACCGCCGGGCCCGGGCGATCGCCGTCGGGCGGCGGCAGCTCGCCGGCGACGGCACGCCGGAGATCACCCCTGATCTGTTGGACGAGGCGACGCTGGTGGAGGCGCTGGCCGACCTCGGCCCGGCGCAGGCGTACTCGGCGGAGGGCTATCTCCGGCTGCGCGCGTACGGCCGGGAGCTGGCCCTGCTGCGCTACCGGCTGGACCAGTCGCTGCCGGATCTGATCGCGGACATCGAGCGGACCATCGGGCTGGACGTGGAGGTGGCGGTCCGGGCCGGCCGTGACGGCGCCGGTGACGCCGGCCTGGCCCGCGGCCACCTGGACGCGCTGGGCGACGTGGCCGCCCGGTTCACCGGCGAGACGCCGGGGGCCACGCTCTCGGCGTTCCTGGCCTTCCTCGCCGCCGCCGAGGACGAGGAGCGCGGCCTCACCCCGGGCGAGGTCGAGGTGGTCGAGGGCGCGGTGCAGGTGCTCACCGCCCACGCGGCGAAGGGGCTGGAGTGGGACGTGGTGGCGGTCGCCGGGCAGAGCCGCGGCGTGTGGCCCGGCCCGGTGCGCAACTCCGACCACTGGCTGGGCGGGCTGGGGGTGCTCCCGTTCCCGCTGCGCGGGGATGCCGACGGGCTGCCCCGGCTGGAGCTGGCCGAGGCGGAGGACCAGCGCGGGGTGGCCCGGGCGCTGGCCGACTTCACCGACGAATGGCGGGCGCACGACGAGCGGGAGGAGCGCCGGCTGGCGTACGTCGCGGTGACCCGGCCGCGCCGGCTGCTGCTCTGCTCCGGGTACTGGTGGGGGGAGGGGACCAAGCGCCCGCGCGGCCCGTCGGTCTTCCTGCGTGAGGTGTACGACGCCTGCCTGGACGGCGGGCCGGGGCACCTGGTCGACGCCTGGGCGCCGGAGCCGGCGCCGGACGCGGTCAACCCGACCACCGAGGTGGTGCTCCGGGCGGAGTGGCCGGCCGATCCGCTCGGCGTGCGCCGCCCGGCGCTGACCGAGGCCGCCGCGCTGGTCCGCCGGTTCCTGGCCGACGGGACCGACTCGGGCAGGGCCGGTCCGGAGCCGGCCGACGGGCCGGCGGAGACCGGGTCGGCGGCGGCCCGGCCGGAGCAGGTCGGACCGGAGCAGGCCCGGCCGGAGCAGGTCGGGCCGGAGCAGGTCGGGTCCGAGCGGGTCGGACCGGACCAGGTCGGGCCGGATCCGGTGGCGGACGATCCGGAGGTGGCGCGTTGGCGGCAGGAGGCGGACCTGCTGTTGGCCGAGCGGGCCGAGCTGACCCGGGCGTCCGGCGCGATCGAGGTGGGGCTTCCCGGGCACCTGACCGTCACCCAGCTGGTGGCGCTGCGACGCGACCCGGCCGCGCTGGCGCGAACGCTGCGCCGCCCGATGCCCAGCGAGCCCAACCCGTACGCCCGGCGGGGCACCGCCTTCCACACCTGGCTGGAGCAGCGGTTCGGTGCCGACCGGCTGCTCGACCTGGACGAGTTGCCCGGCGCGGCGGACGCGGACGCCGCCCCGGACGAGGCGCTCGCGGAGCTCCAGGAGCGCTTCCTGGCCAGCGAGTGGGCCGAGCGGGTGCCGGTGGAGGTGGAGGTGCCGTTCGCCACGGTGATCGCGGGCGTGGTGGTCCGGGGCCGGATGGACGCCGTCTTCGCCCGCCCGGGTGGACGTTTCGACGTGGTGGACTGGAAGACCGGCGGCCAGCCCAGCGGCGCGGCGGCCGAGGTGGCGGCGGTGCAGTTGGCGGTCTACCGGCTGGCCTGGGCGGAGCTGGCCGGGGTGCCGGTCGATCGGGTGGGTGCGGCCTTCCACTACGTCCGGGACGGGGTCACCGTGCGTCCGGCGGACCTGCTCGACGTGGCCGGGCTCACCGCGATGATCGCCGCCGTGCCGGAAGTTGGGGAAAAGGATGCCGATCGCGTCCAGCCGTGATAGGTTGTCCGGGTTGCAGTTTTGGTTACCAGAGACTCTGTGTGCGCCTGGCGGATTGTGGCCCCAGGCGCTCTTTGTTGTGTCCGGAGTTCTCCGGGCGGGGCGACCAGAAGCGACAGGCGGTCCACGCAGTTCCGCGTGGAGCGCTCCTCTCGGGCCCGCAACAGGTGCGGGTTCGACGTTCCGTCAAGGAGACGAAACACATGGCAATTGGCACCGTCAAGTGGTTCAACGCTGACAAGGGCTTCGGCTTCATCACCCCGGACGGCGGCGGCGCCGACGTCTTCGCCCACTTCTCGGCGATCCAGTCCTCCGGCTACCGGAGCCTGGACGAGAACCAGCGGGTCGAGTTCGAGGTGACCCAGGGCCAGAAGGGCCCGCAGGCGGAGAACATCCGCCCGCTCTGATCGTCGGCACCACTGCACCATCCACCGCGCCCGTCCGGGCCTGGTGACGGTGGTCGGGCCCCCCCGGGGGGCGGGGGGGCGGGCCCCCCCCCCCCCGCGGGGGGTGGGTTTTTACAACCCCCCCCACGCGGGGCCCGGGGGCGCGGCCCGCCGCGCCCTACACCACAACTGCCGCCCCCACGCATCCTCCCCA